>DATFCC010000366.1:0-7448 GCA_035253505.1 Hyphomicrobiaceae bacterium | reverse complement strand
AGGCGCTGCCGCCGCTGGCAGCGCCTTACGTGCTGGCGGAGGCGGCGGACCTGGTGGTGAAGCCGCCCCGATGGGGCGACGCCAGCGGCGTGCGCGGCGCCGCCTGGTTGTGGGGCGGCCCCTGACAGCCAGCGACCCGGGGCGACAACCCTGCGGCCTCACGTCCCGGGCAGCGCATCCTTGGCGATGCGTCGACCCTCCGCGAGCAGGAGGAAGGGGCCAGACCCCTCTCCGTCCCACTCCATCGCCTCACAGTCCCGATCACCGTAGGGCGCAATAGGCGTCAGCCGTATTGCGCCGATCCGTGGCGCGCAAGCGAAGCCACGCAATGCGCTTCGCGCTTCCGCCGGGGGCGTGGGCAGCGGAGACCGCGGGCTACTTCGGCTCGCACTTGCCGGGCGGCAGGAACACGATCTCCTTGATCTCACCCTGCATGGCGAACTCGCCGTAGTCGATGAACAGCTTGCGGCTCACACCGTTCTCGAAGAACAGGAAGCTCAGCTCGTAAGCCGGCACGGCGTCCTTCTTGTCGGACCCAGGCTCGAAGTAGGCGATCGACACGGGCCAGGCGGAAAGCTGGTCCAGTTGCTCGCCGTTCTTGAGGGCAGGCAGCCGCCGGTTCGTTCCTGGACCACGGCGCGCGCCGATCATCGAAACGGTGTCGTAGACCTTCTCGCCCTTCTCGGACCCGTCGTAGAGATCGGCGCGGAACATCTTCTGTCCCGCCCTGGCCGCCCTCAACACGGCGATCGAGTGCTGCACCGGGAAGTACACGCGCGAGGACAGGGACAGGTCCTTCTTGGCGGGCTTCGTCAATTCCACCTTGACGTCATCGGCCGTGTTGGCGCGCGCAGCGTCACCGGCCGTCACCTCGGTTGCCTTCTCGTCGCGCAACTGGGTCGAGCTGAAGCGGAAGCGCTTGCCGTTGGCGTCCTCCCAGCTCGACGATCGCAGGTCGGTCACCATGGTGGTGCCGCCCTGATTGACCATCTGCGTCACGAACCGCATGTTCTGCGTGTAGCCCTCGCAGGCCGAGCCGGTCAGCTCGTACACCATGCGGCCGCTGACAGCCGTTACGCCGGTGCCGCCGCGGGCCGTCGCCAGCGACATCTCGTAGACGGCGCGATGCGGAGCCAGGCTGATGTCCTCGGCGGCCGTTGCCGGCGCCGCCCGATAGGCGATACCGAGCACGGCGGCGGCCGCGATGGTGCAAAGGGCTTGTCCGGGTGGCCGATGCGTCATGATCCGCCTTTCTTGGCCCAGACCGGGGCACGACTAAGGCCTTCCCCTTGCAATAGCGCAATTGATGTCCATTCTCCAGCGCGGGAAGGCCGGCGCGCACAGCCATCGGAGGTTGACATACATGCGGAAGAGCGCATCGCCCGTCCTGCATTTCCATCGCGGGCGGCGCGGAGCAGGCCTGCTCGATCGGACGCAGTTCATGCGTCCCATCGCCCACCGGGGATTGCACAGCAAGGCAGGCGGGCGGATCGAGAACACCGCGCCGGCGTTTCTCGCCGCCATTGAGAAGGGCTACGGCATCGAATGCGACCTGCAGGCCGCGGCGGACGGCACACCCATGGTCTTTCACGACGACAAGCTCGACCGGCTGCTGGGCGCGCCCGGTCGTATCAGCCGGCTGGCCCCGGCGGCCCTCGCCAGGCTCCGCTACAGGAACAGCGATACGCCGATCCTCACCTTCACCGACTTTCTGCGCCTGGTCGATGGCCGCGCGCCGCTGCTCGTGGAGGTGAAGGTCAACCCCGCCACGCCGCGCGAGGTCTTCCTCGACAGGATCGCCCGGCAGGCGCGCGCCTACGAGGGGCCGATTGCCCTGATGTCGTTCGATGGCGCGGTCGTCTCAGCGCTCGCCAAGCTCGCCCCGACGGTGCCGCGCGGGCCGGTGATCGGCGCCCACCAGCTTCCGGCGCGCTGGTGGGCCACACCGGCCGCCGCGGGGCCCGTGACAATGGCCCGCATGCTCGGACGCGTACCTGCCGGCAGCGGCTTTCTCGCCGTGGAGGTGCGCATCCTGCGCGGCACGCGCGAGTGGATGACGCGCAACGGCATCGACCTGCCGCTCTTCTCCTGGACCATCCGTTCACGGCGCGAGCGGGCCACCGCGGCACGCTTCGCCGACGCGCCGATATTCGAGGGTTACGAGCCCTGAAATCGTCGTGAGCCGCGCCGGAGAGGCTGGCGCGGTACGGCAGCCGGCCTCTATATAGTCCCCTCGACACTCGGGTGCGGCCGGTGTTGGTTTGCGCAAGAGTTCGCGGCAACAACAAGGGCTCCCCGATGAAACGCAAGTACGACAATATCCTGGAGACCGTCGGCAACACGCCGGTGGTGCGCATCAACCGGCTCGCCCCTCCGGGCGTCAACCTGTTCGTCAAGATCGAGGCTTTCAATCCGCTCGGCTCGGTCAAGGATCGCCTGGCGCTCGGCGTCATCGAGGCCGCCGAGAAGTCGGGCGAGTTGAAGCCGGGCCAGACTGTGATCGAGGCGACCAGCGGCAATACCGGCATCGGCCTCGCCATGGTCTGTGCACAGAAGGGCTATCCCCTGGTCGTGACCATGGCGGAGACGTTCAGCGTCGAGCGGCGCAAGCTGATGCGCTTCCTCGGCGCCAAGGTGGTGCTGACGCCGGCGGCGCTGCGCGGCATGGGCATGGTGACGAAGGCCGTCGAGCTCGCCAAGACCCACGGCTGGTTCCTGACCCGGCAGTTCGAGAACGAGGCCAACCCGGACATGCACTCGCGCACGACCGCCCAGGAGATCCTGCGCGACTTTGCCGGTGAGCGCCTCGACTACTGGGTGACGGGATACGGAACGGGCGGCACGCTCAAGGGTGTCGCGCGCGTGCTGGCCAAGGAACGGCCCGAGACCAAGATCGTCGTGTGCGAGCCGGCGGACGCGCAGCTTCTGGGCAGCAAGACGCCGCAGCAGCGCAATCCCGACGGCACCGCCGCCGGCGCACATCCGAGCTTCAAGCCGCACCCCATGCAGGGCTGGACGCCGGACTTCATTCCCAAGCTCACCGGCGATGCGGTGGACAGCGGCCGCATCGAGCGCATCCTGCCGATCGCCGCGCCGGACGCGCTCAGGTGCAGCGAGGATCTGGCGCGCAAGGAAGGCATCTTCGTCGGCATCACGGCGGGCGGGACATTCGCCGGTGCCCTGGAGGTGTGCAAGAGCGCGCCGAAGGGTGCCACAGTGCTCTGCATGCTACCCGACACCGGCGAGCGCTACCTGAGCACGCCGCTGTTTGCGAGCATCCCCGCGGACATGACGCCGGAGGAAGCGGAGATCTCGCGTTCAACCCCGGCGGCGCAGTTCCCGGCGACCTGAGATCCCATGATTGGCGGGCCGGCCGGGACAGCCCCGGCCGGTTCCTGCCGGCTCCGGTGCTCGGCAGCGACCGGCGCTACCTTGCGGTATCGCGCTGGAAGCGGCGCGGGCTCTTGCGCTCGACGACGACCCGCGCCGGCGGGCGGCGTCCGCGCACCACCTCGCGCACCGATTGCGGCGGGCGGCTGGCGCGATCCTTGAGGATGCGCTCGGCCTCGGCCCGCGCCTGGTCAACGGGGACCTGCATCAGGGCGGCCGCGATGTCGATCTGCTCGCTTTTGTCTGCGGTCAGACCTTCCGCGGCGAACAGCGCATCCTCCAGGGTAGGCAGCTCGACGCGCACGCGTCTCGCCCCGTACTTCGTCATCCACGTTACGCTCATGGGATCACCCGTTTTGGTCTTGTTTGAGCGCAAATTTACAGCCTCGCAGGCCTCCCACCAACATGCATCGTTGCAAGGCAGCCGCCAAAATGGCGACTGCACCGTCACAGGTGCGTTATCGGACCGTGCGCGGAGCCTAGTTCGCCGCCGGCTGGGCGGGTGGCAGGTTGGCCTTCGCCTTCTCGTAGAGCGGCAGCACCTGCTTGAGGGCCTCGCGGGTGCGCCTGATGCGATCCTCCCCGGAGGGGTGCGTGGACAGCCACGCCGGCGGCCCGGCTCGGGCGGCCTTGCCCATCTTTTCCCACAGCGTGACGCCCGCCTGCGGGTCGTAGCCCGCGCGCGCGGCAAGCTCCAGGCCGATGAGATCGGCCTCGCGCTCGTCGTCGCGGTTGAACTTGAGCGTCAAGAGGCCCCCGCCCTGCTTCGCCAGCTCTCCCAGATTGCCGCCGATGACGAGGCCGATGGCCAGCGTGCTGACATTGGTCAGCGTCACCTTGGCGGCGCGGGCGCGCGCGTGCTCGCGCAGGGCATGCGCCATCTCGTGGCCGAGCACCACCGCCAGCTCGTCGTCCGTCAGCTTCAGCCCGTCGAGGATGCCGGAAAACACCGCGATCTTGCCGCCCGGCATGCACAGCGCGTTGATGGTCGGTGCCTTGATTACGATCACCTCCCACTGCCACTCCTTGGCGCGCGGGTTCCATTTTCGGGTATGGGGCAGCAGTGCATCGGCGATCCGCTGCACGCGCTTGGCGGTGGCATCGTCGGGCGGCAGCAGGGACCCGCGGCTGCTCGCCTGGGAGCGCAGTTGCCCGTACTGCTCGACGGCCGCCTGCTCGATCTTCGCCGCCGAAACGAGGTTGCGCATGAGCGAGGGGCGCCGCACGACGACACCGCCCTCCTCGCTGCCGGCCGGCTGAGCCGCCGCGGGAAAAGCGGCCAGCATCGCCAGAGCGGCCAGACCGATACTCGCGCGGCGCATGCCTCCCTCCCACACTCGAACGCGCGACGGCGCGTGCAGTTGCGAGCCCCTGCATTGACCTTTAGCCTTTGGCGCGGGCGCGTGTCGAGGCGGACGCACGCCAAATGGACGACATGGGCAGCAAACCTGAGCATAGCGTGGAGATCGCGCCGCGGATCGCCGACATCCCGGCGGCGGCGTGGGATGCCTGCGCCAATCCTCCAGCCGCGATCTTCAATCCGTTCCTCGCGCACGGCTTCCTGAAGGCGCTGGAGGATGCGGGCACGGTCGGCGGGCGAAGCGGCTGGACCCCGCGCCACCTCGTGCTCAAGGACGGCGCACAATCCATTGTCGGCTGCGCCCCCTGCTACCTCAAATCGCACAGCCAGGGCGAGTACGTGTTCGATCACTCCTGGGCCGACGCCTATCATCGCGCCGGCGGCAGCTACTATCCCAAGTTGCAGATCGCAGTGCCCTTCACGCCCGTGCCCGGCCGGCGCCTGCTGGTGGGCGAGGGCCCGGAGGCGCTATCGCGGGAGGCCATGCTGGCGGAAGCCGCCGTGAAGGTTGCCGAGCGCAGCAACGTCTCGGGCGTGCACGTCACGTTTGCCAGCGAAGGCGAGTGGGAACGGCTCGGCAAGCGCGGCTTCCTGCGCCGGACCGACCAGCAGTTCCACTGGAGCAACGCCGGCTACGCCACCTTCGACGACTTCCTCGCCTCGCTCGCTTCACGCAAGCGCAAGGCCGTCCGCAAGGAACGGACGGAAGCCGTGGCGAGCGGGCTGGCCATCGAATGGGTGCGCGGCGGCGACATCACCGAGGCGCACTGGGACGCCTTCTTCTCGTTCTACATGGATACGGGCTCGCGCAAGTGGGGCCGGCCCTATCTCAACCGCAAGGCCTTCTCCCTGATCGGCGCCGCCATGGGCGAGCGCTGCCTGCTCATGCTGGCCAGGCGCGACAAGCGCCCGATCGCCGGCTCCTTGCACATGATCGGCGGCGACTGCCTCTACGGGCGCTACTGGGGCGCGGTGGAGCATCACGCCTGCCTGCATTTCGAGCTTTGCTATTATCAGGCGATCGAGTTCGCCATCGCCCACAAGCTGGCGCGCGTGGAAGCCGGTGCGCAGGGCGAGCACAAGCTGGCGAGAGGCTATCTGCCGACGAAGACCTACTCCGCCCACTACATCGCCGACCCGGCTCTGCGCCGCGCGATCGCCGACTATCTCGTGCGCGAGCGCGCCTACGTCGATGCCGCCAGCGAGCAACTCACCGAGTACGCGCCCTTCCGCAAGAGCGCGCCGGATGGAGCCTGAGCCTCAAACCTGACGCGTCAGGGCGTGAGCGATGTAGCTGCCCAGGTCCTGCGACAGGTCCTTCAAGCTGACGAAATTGAGCACGTAGCCTGCCAGCAAGACCAGGGCCAGGCCCGATGCAATCAGCCTGTCGCGGCGCTCGGTGCGGCGCGCGGCAAGCATCCCTCTCGGTGCGCTTCGCCTCGGTGTGATGGTGGCCTGCGCTTGCACGGCCGACACGACTGCCTCCCGTTTGTTGTGTCGAATGAGCTTGCCACACGCCATCTTGCCGCCGCCTTAAGGGCCGCCGCGACTTGACGATGCGGTTACGGGCGAATTAACACACGTACACTGGGCATCTGAGGAGCGGCGGCGATGGCCTATGACAGCAACAACGTCTTTGCCAAGATCCTGCGCGGCGATCTGCCGGCCCAGAAGGTCTACGAAGACGCCGAGACGCTGGCTTTCATGGACATCATGCCCCGCTGCGAGGGGCACACGCTGGTCATTCCCAAGACGCCTGCCCGCAACATCCTGGATGCCAGCCCTGCCCAGCTTGCGGCGTGCATGCGCACCGTGAGCAAGGTGGCGAATGCAGCCATGAAGGCCTTCGATGCCGACGGCATCACGCTGCAGCAGTTCAACGAGCCGGCTGGCGGGCAGGTGGTCTTTCATCTGCACTTCCACGTCCTGCCGCGCATGGAGGGGGTGTCGCTGGGGCCGCCCGCCAGCAAGATGGAGAAGCCCGAGGTGCTTGCCGCCGCCGCGGAGAGGATCAGGAAGGCGATGGCGGCCTGAACGGCAATGAGCGTTCGCGGCATGGCGCCCGCTCCACGGCGTCTGCGGCGAGGACACCATGACCCGATGGGCGAGCGATCCCGAGCGCGCGGCTGACGAGCTGATCGGGCGCTGCCTGGGTGCGATCGATCTCGGCGGGCGTGTCCTTCTCGCCAACCAGAGCGGCACGCTTCCTTCCACGCTGGCCGCCCGCGGGATCGATCCGGCCGTCTGGAACCGGCGCCTCGCCGACAACCTGCCCGCACGCCCCTGGCCGATGCCGGGCCCGTTCGACCTTGCGCTGCTGCGCCTGCCCAAGGCCCGGGACGAGCAGGAGATGGCCGCCCACGCCTGCCTCAGCGTGCTGGATCGCGCCGGGGCGCTCGTCGTCTACGGCGGCAACGACGAGGGCATACGCCCCGCCGCGGGAATGCTGGAGCGGCTGTGCGGCCGCGTCGAGACCCCGGCGACGCGGGGACACGGCCGCGTCCTGATGGCGATCCGCCCGGACGATCTCTCCGCCGTCCGGAGCGCACTCGCCGAGTGGCGCACCGTCCTGCCACTAGCTATCGGCGGCAGCACGCGCGCGTGGGTGTCCTACCCCGGCGTATTCGCGGCGGGCCGCGTGGACGAAGGCACGGCGCTGCTGATCGATGCCCTGCCCGCCTTCAAGAGCGGTGCGCGC
>DATFCC010000365.1:0-4425 GCA_035253505.1 Hyphomicrobiaceae bacterium | reverse complement strand
CCTTCTTGCACGACACTGCAGTTCCCCGCAGCGATCCCTGGCTGCTGGTCGCGGTCGGCATCGGCATCATGGCGGCCGTGGCGGTCGTGGTGTGCCGGCCGTGGGACCTCGCCGACGGCTTCATGATCGGGACGCCGGTCGGGCGCGACTTCGCCAACCTGTGGCTCGCCGGCACGCTTGCGCTCTCGGGAGGGCTCGATCTGCTGGTCGATCCCGCGGCCTACGAGGCGCTGTTCGCCCGCACGTTCGCGCACAACCCCGGCGATACCTTCATCTACTCCTATCCGCCGCACAGCCTGCTCTTCATGGCGCCGCTGGCAATGCTTCCGCTCGGGCTGGCGGTCTGCATATGGACGCTGATCAATCTCGCGTGCATCGAGCGCTCCGTGCGGCTCCTGCAGGCCGATTGGAAGATCGGAGCGGCCGCCTGTCTTTCCCCCGCGGCACTGTCGATGGTGGCCTTCGGCCATTTCGGCGGCATGCTGGCCTTCCTTGGGGTTTACGTGCTGACGCAGGCCGAGCGCCGGCCGCTGCTGGCAGGCGCCTGCCTGGCGTTGATGAGCGTCAAGCCGCACATCGCTGCCGTCTTCGGCCTCCTGCTTCTCTTCACCGGGCGATGGCGCCCGCTCCTGTGGGCTGTCCCGGCAACCCTCCTCCTGGTTGCAGCATCGGTCCTGGCCTTCGGCATCCGTCCGTGGGTGAACTTCGTCACGTGGACGGTCCCCTTCCACTCGCAGCTCGTGTCCGGCTCCGGCGTCGGCGCACTGGGCATGGTCGTATCGATCTATGCAGGGCTGCTCCTTGCCGGCGTGCCCGGTTGGCTGGCCCAGGCTGCGCAATGCGCGTTCGGCATCCTGTTGCTGGCGAAGGCCGTCCAATTGTTGAAGCGGCACGGCGCCGAGCCGCGCCCGCTCGCCCTCGTCATGCTCGCATCACTGGCCGCTCTGCCCTACGTGAACAGCTACGATCTGGCCATCGCCGCCCCGGCGCTGACGGTCGCGATCTTCGATCGCAAGCATCCGCCGTTTCTTCCCGGATGGTCAGGCTGGCTCATGTGGCTCCTGCCGGCCCTCGCGATCCCGTTGGGCATCATGCGCGTGCCCCTCGTCCAGCCGGTGTTCGCCCTCCTGCTCTTGGTAGCGCTGTTCGGATTGCGAACGCTGCCGCGCACGAGCCTGTCGCGGGCCGCGCCCGCCGGCCCTTGATCCGCGGATCGCGCCGTCGGCTACAGGCCGGGCAGCAATGGCATGCCACCAAGGTGCACACCTTCGAGCGCGAGCAGGCGCTGCTTGGTGACGACGCCGCCGTGGGCGGAAAAGCCGCCGATCTTGCGCCCGGCCGCCAGCACGCGATGGCAGGGAATGATGATCGGCACCGGGTTCATGCCCATTGCCTGGCCGACGGCGCGGGCGGCGCCAGGCGAGCCGACCCGCTGCGCCAGCTCGCCGTAGGTCGCCGTTTCTCCCCAGCCGAGCGCGCGCGCCGCATCGTAGATGGCACGATGGAAGGCACCCACTTGCTCCAGATCCAGGGCGACGCCTGAGAAGTCCACCGGCTCGCCCTCGAAGTAGCGCTGCAGGCTGGCAAGCGTGCGGGCGATCTGCGGCGGCGGCTTCGCGGACGGCCGGCTATCCGGCCGCTTGCCGAGGCGGCCGGCGGTGCGCGCGCGGGTGCGCTCGGGAAGCTGCATGCGGGTGATGCCCCGATCGCTCCACGCGATACCGCATGCTCCCTGCGCCGTATCGAACAGGCAATGCTGCTCCCGCGTCCGGATGGCTTGCTCGCTCATGCGCTTCGCCCCTGGCTTCTCCTGGCGCCAAATTCCACGACCGTGCGCCACGCCCTGCCGCTGTCGGCGGTCACTTCCCCGCGCCAGTGAAATGAGCTCGCCGTGATGTCCGAGAAGCTCCAGCGGATCGCCTGGCCCTCCGGGTCCGTGCCGATCTGCACGATGTCCTCGCCTTGCCTGCGCCCGACCATGCTCAGGTAGCTCTGTGTCACCGGGTCGATCCACTGGATTTGCCAGGCATCGATGCGCGGATCATAGATGCGCAGCGTCGTCCCATACACGTGAGCATTGGCGGCTGCATCGGCGGTGCGTTGCGCCCCGCGTGGTGGCACGATCCACACGTCCTGGATGGCGCGACCTTCCAGGATCCATCCGAAGTGCCACTCACCCGGACGCCTGCGCGTCGAGCCGTCGGGCAGGTAGCGGGTGACATCCAGGTCCCAGGAGCCGATAAGCCAGCCGTAGAGGTCCATGTTGCCGCCACGATCGGCAGCCGGCCCGTCGGCGCCAAGCGCCCGCAGAAAGGCTCCGGAAGCGCTCATGTGCCGCCGCCTCCCTGCTCCAGCTTCGCCTTCATGGCCTTCATGCCCTGCTCCATCATGCCGGCCACCGCGGGAGCGAGATCGTTCGGCAGGAGGTCGGTGATCCACACCAGGCGGCTGGCGCCTCCTTCGGGCAGAACCTGCAGGGCGCCATTGTAGTGGCTCGGCCGGCCGCCGACGACGTTCCACACCAGGCGGCGGCCGGCATCATCGACATCCACGATGGTCTCCCGCGCCACGAGGCCGTTGCCGAAGGTGACGACCCGGGCATCGCCATCGAGCCGGCAATCGACCACGAACCCCGGCGCCAACCGCGTGTGCAGGGCGCCAACGTCGCGCGCCGCTTCCCATACACTCTCCGGCCTGGCGTCGACGACGATCTCCCTGCGGATGGAAGCCATCTGCATCTCCTCTTGTTGCATGAGCTTGGATATGCCGGCTCAGCGCAGGCACACGGCCTCGACGTTGTTGCCGTCGGGGTCGATCAGGAAGGCGGCGTAGTACTTGGGGCTGTAGTCGGCGCGCAGGCCCGGCTTGCCATTGTCACGACCGCCGGCCGCGAGCCCCTGCGCATGGAAGTTATCGACCGCGGCATGATCGCGAGCCTGGAACGCCACATGGGCGCCGGCTCCGGTCGCGGTGGCGCCCGCGGAAAGCCACAAGGCGGGGGCTCCCTTGGGTCCGAAGCTCGCCCCGCCCGCGTCCCTGGAGCACAGCTCATGCCCAAGCGGGGCAAGCGCCTCGCTGTAGAAACGGACGCTCGCGTCCAGGTCCCGAACCTTCAAGCCGATATGATCGTACATGGATGACCTCCTTCGTCAGGAGCTCACCCTAGGAGCGAAGCCGCGATCCGTTCTTGGAGAATCTTGCGGTCACCGCGGGCGGCCTGCCGGAAATGACGCGGCGACACGCCGGCCGCCTTGTGGAAGGTGCGCACGAAGTTGGAAAGGTCGGCGAAGCCGACGTCGAGCGCCACGTCCGTGATCGGGCGCCCATCATCGGCCAGCAACCGCGCCGCATGTCGGAGGCGGCACCGCACCAGATACTGGTGCGGCGTCACCCCCAGCACCTCGCGGAAGACCCGCAGGAAATGGAAGGGACTGAGACCCGCCACGCCTGCCGCGTCCTCCAGGCCCACCTCCTCATGCGCATTGGCATCGATCCAGAGCGCGGCCTCCACCGCCCGGCGGCGATCACGGGCTGCCGCCGATGCGGCATCGTGCTTGGTGTCCGAGACCAGATCGAGATAGCGCGCCACCAGCATCAGGCCGACCTCGTCGAGGCCCGCATCGCTGGCGCCCTCGGCAGCCGCCTGGGCCAGCTCGCCCATGACGACAATGCCGGGCACGGGCGGCAGGGCGCCCGACTGCCAGGTGCGCCGCTTGATGCCCACGGCCTCCGCCAGATCCGGTGCGAGCTGGAAGGAGAGGCACTCGTCGCCGCACACGTGATGGTCGTGGGTGCAGGTGTACTCGTCTCCGGGGCGCCCGATCAGGATCGAGCCCGCGACCAGCTCGTAGGCCCGGTTGCCAATGCGATAGCCGAAGCTGCCCCTGCGGACGTAGGCCACCGAATAGCGATCGTGCTCTTCGGCAAACGGGCGGTCCTCCGGCCGCGCTTCGCACCGGTAGTCGTAGACGGCCAGGGCCTCGCGTTCGATCAGCGTGCAAGATGCCATACCCCTTATCTAGTCCTGCGCACGCACAAGGTCGAGCAGGGCCCGCAAGTCTCCTGACACGTTGGAGCGACCGAGTTGCAGAAGCCTCAGCCCGCCGCTTCCCTGGCACGCATCTCCGCCTCCTCGTAGGTCTCGCTGGCAGTAAGCCAAGCCGTCTCGGCCTCCTCCCGCGCCCGCAGCAAGCCTCCGCGCTCTCGCGCCAAGGCCTGGGCACGTGCCGGATCGCGCGCGTAGAGGCCACTGTCGGCAAGATGGCCGTCGATCTCGGCGATCCGCTTCGACAGCAGGGCGATCTCGGCCTCGGCCTTGGCCACGCCCTTCTTGAGCGGCGCCAGCGCCGCCCGCGCCTCGGCCGCCTGGCGGCGCGCGTCCTGCGCGGACAGCCGCGCGCCGCCGTTGGGCTTGCCCTTGGAACG
>DATFCC010000364.1:0-6192 GCA_035253505.1 Hyphomicrobiaceae bacterium | reverse complement strand
CCGACGGGCCGCCGCGACGCTGACTTGCGCACGAGGGGACCGGCCTGAACCTCTTCAAGAACATCCTGATCAACGTCACCCTGTTCGCCCTCCTCGCGGTGGGCGGCGGGCTTGGAACCGCCTGGTATATGGTCGAGGCGGGCTCCCGCCTGTCGACGCGCAGCTCCGGCCCCTGGACGACCTGGAGCGCCGCGGGGCGCATCGACGCCGATCCCTATACGCGTGCGCATGTCGTGCGCAACGGCCTGCTGCCCCTCGCCTCGACGCTCGAGATCAGCTACCTGGCGAAGGCCGACAGCCGCGGCGGCCGCCTGCATTCCGGCTGCGAGTACGCCATCGTCATGGAAGGGCTCGACACCGGCGGCTGGTGGAGCCTGGCCGCATTCGACGGACAGGGCGGGCTGATCCAGAACGCTGCCGAACGCTACGCCTTCTCGAGCGCCACGGTCATGCGCGAGCCGGACGGCCGGGCGATCGTCACGCTGGCGCGCGACGCACGGCCCGGCAACTGGTTGCCGATCGGCGGCAGCCGGGTCAACCTGGTGCTGACGGTGCAGGACCCGGCGTGGGCCGCGGCCGTTCACGAGGGCAAGGACAAGCCTCTGCCAGCGATCCAGCGCGTCTCTTGCAGGTGATGGGGATGCCAGGTCTGCCCAGATGGCTGAAGGAGGCGAGCTGGCGCACGCTGCTGGCGGCCGCCCTGCTCGGCGGCGTCATCCACATAGCCGCCACCATGGCGGTTCCGTTCGTCAGCGCCGGCCATGCGCTCTCGCGGCTGCGCGATGCTCTTCCCGTCAACAGCATGGTCGTGCTGCCGCCGGCGGCGCCCGGCAAGCAGCTGTTGCCGTTCCTCGCGCCGGATGCGCTCTACGCGATGTGCCGCTACGACATCTCCGTCGACTCGCTGGTGGTGACGGCGCCGATGGCGCAGGCCGGCTGGACGCTGTCGCTGCACACCCCCCAGGGCGACAACTTCTACGTCATGCCGGGCCAGGAAGGGCGCCAGGGCGACATCACGCTCACCGTCGTGCCGAGTGCCGAGCGCCTGGGCGAGTTCGTGTTCACGCCGCGGCGCATCAGTCCCACCGACACCAACGTCCCCTCGCCGTCCTGGCAGGGTCTGGTGGTCATCCGCGCACCGCTCAGGGGACTGGCGTGGCGCCCGGAGACCGAAGCCGCCCTCCAACGCGCCACCTGCCGGCCGATCAAGCGCAACTAGACGAGGCCTGAGCAGGCTCCTGCTGCCGCTCCGCCTGCGCTCCTCGAGCGCCATCCAAGACGCCGGCCGAAGATGATGAGAGCGCCGGCCAGGAAGGCGACGGCGTGGCAATCTGAATCTGGGGTCGGGGAGCCCGGCGAAAAACCCAACGAGCATGCGTGCGAGGAGGGCCGGGGCGGCGAGCACCCTCAGCGTTCACGGCCCCTCCGCCATCCGCCCATGCCGGACGGATACCGCCATCCATTGTCAACGCCATGTTCCCACCGAAACAGCCGAGCCGGCGGGCGTGCGCCAGGATGGGCCCGTTCGCGGGTGTCTGGCGCCCGGATGGAGAGCTCCCATGAAGAAGCATCTGCTGCTGGTGGCCGCGGCGCTGGCTGCATCCGCCCCGATTCTGGTGCAGCCGGAGCCGGCCGAGGCAGGCTTCCTGCGCCGCGCGCTGTTCGGCCACCGTCACGGGGTTCTGCGCCACCGGCATCATCATTTCCATCTGCGGCGGCGCGTCATCATAGCGCCTGTCATTGTCGCGCCGGCGGTGACGGCACCTGCCATGCGAGCACCCGCCCGGGCGTCCAAGGCGGCGATGCCGTCCGCTGCGCGCAACAGCGATGGCAGCGGCCGGACGTTCGATCCCGCCAGCATGGCATGGACCGACGGCAACCAATGCTGGTCGGGCGCGCAGCGCTGGAGCTTCCGCAGCGGCTGGTGGTTCTACGGCAGCCACAGGTGGTATCCCGTCGACGGTACGTGGCGCACCGACGCTCCCGATGCACCGAAGGTCATCGACTGCCAGTCCGTCGCGGCCTTTGCACGGCCTGTGCCGACGACGACCACCGCCGCCCCGCTCTCGGAGGAGACGGGCCGTGCGGAGGCGAGCAACACCCCGGCGACGGAATGCAGCAAGTATTCGCCGAGCATCGGGCGGGTGATCAGGACGGCCTGCGGCGGCTGATGCGGCGGCTGCACACCACGCGCCGGCCAGCGCGCCGGCGCTGCTGTCAGGCCGCGCCCACGGTCTTGCGCGCGCCCGCCGTCTTGCCCTTGCCCCTCTTGGCGAACCGGCGCAGGAAGGGCTCGACCTCGGCCAGCGGCAGAGGCCGGCAGAACAGATAGCCCTGCAACTCGGTGCAGCCTTCCGCGCGCACCGTATCCATCTGCTCCTTGGTCTCGACACCCTCGGCCGTCGTCGTCATGCCGAGACCGCTTGCCATGGCAGCCACGGCGCGCACGATGTTGAGGGACCCGACGCCATCGGCGATGTCCTTCACGAACGAGCGGTCGATCTTGATCTTGTCGAAGGGGAACGCCTGCAGGTAGCTCAGCGAGGAGTATCCCGTGCCGAAATCGTCCATGGCGATGCGCACGCCCAGGGAGCGAAGCTGGTAGAGCATGTTGAGGGTGGCATCGCTGTCCTGCAGCAGCGTATTCTCCGTGATCTCGAGCTCCAGCCGCTCGGGCTGTAGGCCGGAGGCTGCCAGCGCGTTGACGACGACGTGCACCAGCCCGCTGCCGCGGAACTGCACCGGCGAGAGATTGACGGCCACCTTCAGCTCGCCCGGCCACTTGGCTGCGGCCGCACAGGCTTCCCGGATCGCCCACTCGCCGAGCGGCACGATCAGGCCCATTTCCTCGGCAAGTGGAATGAAATCGCCCGGCGAGATCATTCCCTTGTCGGGATGACGCCACCGCACGAGCGCCTCGAAGCCGCTGACCTCGTCGCTGGCCAGGTTGAGCATGGCCTGGTAATGCAGCTCGAACTGGCCGGCAGCCCATGCCTCGCGCAGGTCGTACTCC
Source organism: Hyphomicrobiaceae bacterium (assembly GCA_035253505.1). GTDB lineage: Bacteria > Pseudomonadota > Alphaproteobacteria > Rhizobiales > Hyphomicrobiaceae > AWTP1-13. The sequence continues at coordinate 3,179 of DATFCC010000364.1, read as the reverse complement.
ATGGCCCGCCGCACCTGCATCTGCGCGTCCATCCCCCGCTCGAAGAAGCGATACGTGCCGCGGCCGTCGGCCTTGGCGCGGTAGAGGGCGAGATCCGCATTGCGAATGAGCTGGTCGGGCGTCTCGCCGTCGGCGGGCGCCAGCGCGATGCCGATGCTGGTGCCGATCACCACCTGCTGGCCCTCGATGGCGTAGGGAGCGCCGATCACCTCGATGACGCGATGCGCCAGGGCCGTCACGTCGGCCGGCTGCGTCACCCCGGCCTGCACGATGGCGAACTCATCGCCACCCATGCGTGCGATCGTTTCCGTGTCGCGCAGGATGGCGCGCAGGCGGTCGGCCACCAGGACCAGCAGCTTGTCTCCGGCGGGATGGCCGAGAGTGTCGTTGACGGCCTTGAACTGGTCGAGATCGAGCAGAAGTGCCGCCACGACCTCGCCGCGCTTGACCCGCCTCAGTGCGTCATCGAGCCGTTCGTTGAGCAGCACGCGGTTGGGCAGGTTGGTCAGCGTGTCGTGCAAGGCCATGTAGGTGATCTTGGCTTCGGACTGGCGCTGCGCCGTGATGTCGTGGTGCGTCGTGACGAGACCGCCGTCGGGCATCGACTGCACGGACACCGAGATGTAGCGGCCGTCACCGAGCTCGCTGGTGAATTGGACCGTCTTCTGGACGGAGGCGCGCTTCATCACGCCGGCGATCAGCTCGTCGGGCGTCTTGCCGCGATGCTCGCCCTTGGTGATGCGGTAGGCGATGATCTTGTGCAACGGGGTCCCGGGCGCCGTCAGCTCCGCCGGCAGGCCGTACATTTCGGAGAAGCGCGTGTTGCAGACCACGAGCCGGTGGTCGCTGTCGTACATCGCCAGGCCCTGCAGCATGTTGTTGAGCGCCGCATCGAGCTGCACGTTCTTGGCGGTCAGGTTCTTCTCTTGCGCCTTGAGCTGCACGTTCTGCTGCTCGAGCCGCTCGTTCAGCCGCTCGCGCTCGGTGATGTCCTCGTGCGTGCTGAGCAGGCCGCCGCCCGGCATCGGCCGGCGCACCACCGATATGAAGCGTCCGTCACGCAGATGCACGATCTCGGAGGTGGCGCTGCGGAAGCGCGCGATGCCGTCGCGGACGAACTTCTCGCCCTCCTCGTTGGTATGGGTGCCGTCGGCGACGCGAGCCTCGAAGATCTCGCGCAGGGCCATGCCCGGTTTCACCAGGTCCCGGTTCATGCCGTAGATGTCGGCGTAGCGGTGATTCGCGAATACCACCCGCTCCTCGGCATCGTAGAGGCACATTCCCTGCGACATGTTGCCGATGGCGGTGTCGAAGAGCTCGTTCTGGGCGGCGAGCTCCTCCTCGCGCTGTTGCAGAAGCGTGTTCTGCCGCATCAGGCGTGCATGCAGCTCCTCGCGCTCGGTGACATCCTCGATCGTCACCACCCAGCCGCCGTCCGCGCGCGGGCGCGCGGACACGCACAGTACGAGCCCGTCGGCAGGCCGGGTCAGGAAGCCGGTCCGGCTCTCCCGAAGCTGCTTGCGCATGCTGGTCACGACCTCCTCGACCGTTCGGTCGCGATAGAGCCCGTGCTCCTTGCGGTACCGCACGAGGTCATGCAGCGTCATGCCAGCGCGCAGATGCGCGGGGTCCAGTCCGTAGATCTCGGCGTAGCGGTCGTTGGCGAGCACCAGCCGCTCCTCGGCATCGAACATGGCGAGGCCCTGCGACATCGTCTCCAGTGCGACGTCGAGATTGGCGTTCTGCTTGCTGAGCTCGGCCTCTCGCTGCTGCAGGAGGCTGAACTGCTCCTCCAGGCGCGCCTTCAGCCTCTCCGCCTCCGTGATGTCCTCGTGAATGGCGATCCAGCCGCCATCACCAGACGGGCGCCGCGAGATGCGAAGCGTGCGGCCATCCTTCAAACGCCGGACTTTCACGGTAGGCTCGATACCCGCCTTGAAATCCTCGCTCTCGTATTCTTGATCCTCGGCGGCGGAATAGAGGCCCTGGGCGACGCGGTAGGCGAAGATGTCGGCAATGCGCATCCCGGGCCGTGCCAGATGCTCTGGCAGGTTGTACATCTCCGCGTACCGCTTGTTGCAGACGACGATCCGCTGCTCCGGATCGATCATGCACAAGCCGTGCTCCATGTTCGCCAGCGTCGCCTCGAAACGCTGATTCTGGGTGCGCAGGTCCTCCTCGCGCTCCTGCAGCACCTCGTTCTGACGGCGCAGGTCGGCTTCGATCATGCGCCGGCCGGTAAGATCGCGGACGGCGTAGACTTCGTTGGCTCGCGAGCTGCCGGTCAGCGGCCCGCGCACAATCTCCACCGGCACGACCCTCCCGTCGGCACCCTGCAGGCTTCCCTCCACCGGCCTGCCGCCACCTACCGCCTCCCTGTCCAGGCCCGTCACCAGATCGCCGATCAGGCGGCGCCCGAGCAGATCGGCCGGCGACCGCTGCGCCAGGGTCACGAACCGCCGGTTGGCGTTGACAATGTAGCCGTCGCGGGCGACCACAAGGCCCTCGAGCGCCGCATCGACGAGTTCCTGGCTGCGGAAGCGAGAGTCGCGCTTGCCCTCCCGCGCAATCAGCATCATTGCCAGCAAGGCGATCATCGACAGGAGAACGGCGGCGCTGACCGCCACCGCCAGCGTCGCGCCGTCGGCCTGGGATGGCTCGCCCGCGCTGGAGGCGCCGGAAGCACGGATCGTCGATCCCGTCACCCCGAAATGCAGCACACAGATGGCGACCGTCAGCAGAAGCGGGGCGACCCACAGCGCCCGTCTGCGCCCAAGCTCCCTCCAGGCCAGCAGTGCCACCGCGGCAAGCGTGGCGCCGATGACAAGCAGGACGAGGCCGTCTTCCCAGCGCCCCAGCCGGCCCACGCCGATCGCCCACAGCCCGGCCGGATGCATGAGAGCAAACCCGCCGCCGATGAAGGCGCCTCCTGCCGCAGCCATCGACCGGCCGCCGCGCGCAGACAAGGCGAAGCCAGCAACGGCAACCGCTGCGGCGATGATCAGCGAGGCCATCGTCAGCGCCGGATCGTACCGGGTTGCATGGGAAGGCGCAGACGCCAGTGTCGCAACCAGGTGGGTGGCCCAGACGCCGGCACCGGTGCAGAGGCCGGTCAGGAATACCCATGCCGTGCGCCGGGAGTCCTGCTCGCGCACGGCGAAACCATAGGCGTGAAAGGC
>DATFCC010000363.1:0-3033 GCA_035253505.1 Hyphomicrobiaceae bacterium | reverse complement strand
TTCGTGACGCACGACCAGGAGGAGGCATTGGAGCTTGCCGACCGCGTGGCGATCCTCAACCAGGGGCGCATCGAGCAGGTCGGCACCGCCGACGATATCTACGACCACCCGGCTTCGCCATTCGTGTTCAATTTCATAGGCGAATCCGCGCGGCTTCCGGTGGAGATCCATGGCGGCCGGATCATGCTCGGCAATGCCGCCTTGCAGCTCGATCCCGGCGGCCGGGGCGAGGGATCCGCGGAGCTGCTGCTGCGGCCGCAGGACGTGGCCATCGTCGATGCCCCCGAGAACGGCCTGCCGGTTTCGGTCATCTCGGTCCGCCGTACCGACCAGGCACGCCGCGCCGAAGTCCGGCTCGACTGCGGCGCCGTGCTGGAGGTCGATTTTCCTGCCGCCAAAGCGGTGAAGGTGTCCGACCGCGCCCATATCGCCATTCGCAATGGGCGCCTGTTTGCGGGTGCCGCCGGCCAGCCGTGATGATGAGGCGGCGCCGTTCCACATGAGGGCCCTGCCGCAGGCCTTCACGAGCCTGACGCCAGCCAGGGCGCTTCTCACGCGAGCGTCGCCGTTCACGCGACCTTGAAGTCCTTCGGGTTCCACTTGGGCTTGGGATATCGCGGGTCCATCGCCTCCAGCGTCTCGCGCACGATGGCCGCGATCGCCGCGTTGCGCGCCCATTTGCGATCCGCCGGGATGACGTGCCAGGGCGCGTGCGCCGTCGAGCAGCGGTGAAGCATGATCTCGTAGGCTTCCTGGTAGCGGTCCCACAGCTTGCGGTCCTCGAGGTCGGTCGGATTGAACTTCCACCGGCTGTGCGGCTCGTCGAGACGCGCCTGCAAGCGCTCGGCCTGCTCTTTCTTGGATATGTGCAGCATGAACTTGAGGATGGCGGTGCCGTTCTCGGTGAGCAGCTTCTCGAAGGCGTTGATCTGTTCGTAGCGCTGCTCGATCGTGTCCGCCGGGGCCAGCTTGCGCACGCGGCCGATCAGCACGTCCTCGTAGTGCGAGCGGTTGAAAATCCCGATGGTGCCGCGGCGCGGGCATGCCAGGTGCACGCGCCACAGGAAATCGTGCGCCAGCTCCTCCTCGCTCGGCCTGCCGAAGGCGGTTACCGTGACACCGAGCGGCCCGGTCTCGTTGAACACGTGGCGCACGGTGCCATCCTTGCCCGACGTGTCGGTGCCCTGCAGCACCACCAGCAGCGCGCGCGTGCGCTCGGCGTAGAGCCGGTCCTGGAGCACGTTGATGGCCTTGGCGTCCTCGCGGCTTTTGGCCTCCGCCGCCTCGCGGTCCGGAAAGGGCGACGCGTCGCGCGGGTCCAGCTTGGCGAGCTGCACCCGTTTGCCGGGCTCGGCGCGGTAGTGGGCGGCAAAGGATTTGGTCATCGGTCGGTTCCCGGCGAAGCATTGCCTCACGTCATCCGTCTTCGGGGCCCTGCCGGGCCGCGCCGCGAGACGTCTTGCGCAGTTTGCGCACATGCACGTTGATGTCGAGATCGATATCCTCGACGCAGCGTTGCACCGTCCTGTGCGGGCTTCCGGCATGCCACGGCCCGGAGCAGAACGGATGTCGGGTGCCCGTCGCGGCCGTGGGCCGGCTGGATGCGAGCCCGCAGATTCCCCTGTGAGCCCGCGCGCTGCCGCCGGCCGGCGAGCACCAGGTAATACGGCCGCCGGCGCCGCCGAGGATGCCGGTCATCGAGGCCGGCCCGACTCCTCGGCTTTGATCTCGTCGAATTTGGCGCGCGCGCGTACGAACTTGTCGTTGAACAGCCACATCGCATCGAGGATCTCGCGATAGGTGGCGGACGTTCTGGCGCGGTCGGCCTTGCCGAAGGTGAAAATGGAGTTGTTGCGCAGGTAGGCCATGATGCGCGGGTCGGAGATGCGATGCGCGGCGACGTTGCCGGACGCGAGCGCGCTGCGCGTCGGCGAGGGGATGATCTGGATGAGCTGGAACAGTTTCATCTGGTCGATCTCGTCGGGCAGCATCTTGGCGATCGCCGGGATTTGCGCGAACAGGTCGGCGTGGGCGTTCATCAGCCCGTTGCGCACGGCCGTCCAGTGATTGAACCGCTGGTCGCCGCTGCCCACGCGTGCCGTCTCGCGGTCGTCGCGCGCGGCCACCGCCGGATCGAGCTTGGCGATCTTTGGCTTGAGCGCCGCCCACGCCGCGCGCCCTCTGCGGTCCTCCGCGACGCCGGTCTGCAGGCTTCCCTTGTAGGTGTTGGAGCGCGCGTTGCCGATGTTCTGGTTGCCGTTGGTCTCGGCGAAATAGATGCCGAGGCTGATGCGCCCGGCCGCGTCGACGACGGCGGCATCGAGGCCCTTGGCGCGCGCGATCGCCTGGCCGAGATCGGCCACGTCCTTGAAGGGCGTGTCGGAGGCCTGCGCGTTCGCCGGCGGCGCCTGCATGATGCGGAACAGCGCACCGTACTCCTCGATCAGCGGCTCGATGCCGGCCTCGAAGTAGGCCGGCGGCACGCCGTATCTGTTGGGCTGCCCGATACGCGACGGCATGGCGTCGGTGAGGTCCTTGTAGGTCGACATGACCTTGAGGCGCGCGAGGTACACGGCCTGTCCCGGCAGGTTGGGCAGCGGCCGCTTGCCGTCGATCTGCGCGCGGCGCGTGGCGAGGATGGCGCGGAACTCGCGCAGGGCCTTGTCGTAGGCGGCGACGGCGGCGGTTTGGGCTTTGGTGAGCGCGGTTTGGCCCAACGCAGGGGAATTGACATCGCCGATTGCCAACAAGGCCACGAGAAGGCAGGCAACCGCGGCGGGTAAGCGGACGGGCATAGCTACCGCAACACCTCGAACGCGCGGTCGCGATTGCGGCCGTAGCGGTAGATGGCAAAGTCGTCATCGAAGGTCGCAACGCGGCTGAGCCCGAGCCGCTCCATCACGGCGAAGCTGGTGCGATCGACGATGGAGAATTTCTGATCAGGGAACGTCTGCGTGATGCCCCAGGCAACGTCGAGGTCCCCTGGTATGACGGTCACTACTTCGGCAGCACCTTGGCGGATTCCGGCCCAGA
>DATFCC010000362.1:0-2375 GCA_035253505.1 Hyphomicrobiaceae bacterium | reverse complement strand
GACATCGTCAAGTTCGAGGGGCACGTCTATCCGCACACCTCCCGCGGCGGCCTGACGGTCGTGCGCGGCAAGACCTGCCGGGCCGTCGTGCCGATGCGGCCTTCGCTTTGCTCGGCAGCCTACGCCGTGTCCCTGCGCGGTGCCAAAAGCTTGGCCAGGGTGGCGCAAGATGTCGACGAGCCCTACGACTTCATCGTGCACGGCTACGAGCGTCACAACGCGCGCTACTGTGAAGTGAGGCCGCTCCTCGTGAAGCAGGCCGACACCGTCAGCATCATCGGCGACGAGGGCCGCAACCTTTCCCCATCCAGGCTCAGGGATATCGGCATCATCGCGGCTGCCAGACAATTGGTCTACAAGGCGGTATGGCGCCCGGCGAACGCGACCCAATCCTGGTTCATGGCTTGCATTCTGCCTCTGGTGTGAGGTCTGGCCCGGCGGAACGCGACGCGAGAGATGCTTACGACCAGCTCCCGTAACGACGGTACCCGATCCGCGGCAATGCGCGTGAGGCAGGCGGTTTTTCTCGTCGGCGGCAAGGGCACACGGCTCGGCGCCATCGCCGCGGACACCCCCAAGCCCCTGCTGGAGATCGCGCCGGGAGTGCGCTTCCTCGATGTGCTCATCGAGGAGGCTGCCCGCCATGGCTTCGACGATATCATCCTGCTGGCCGGCCACCTTGGTGCGCAGGTCGAATCCCTCTACCAGGGAAAAACCGTGCGCCAGGCCACGATCGAGGTGATCCGCGAGCCGAGCCCGGCCGGCACCGGCGGGGCCTTGCTTCATGCCGCACACCGGCTGCATCAGCGGTTTCTTCTTGCCAACGGCGATGCGCTGTTCGAGTGCAACCTGCGCGCCCTTGCGAGGAGCCTGGAGGCGCCTCTGACCGGGCGCATCGCCCTGCGCAGGGTGCCGGACGTCTCCCGCTACGGTGCGGTCGATCTGTGCGGGGAGCGCGTCATCGCTTTCCGTGAGAAAGCGGCGCAGACCGCCCAGCCGGGTCTCATCAACGGCGGCATTTATCTCCTCGACCGGGCTGTCCTTGAGCACGTTCGCGTGCCTTGCTCGCTGGAGCTGGACGTCTTCCCCAAGCTTGCCGCGGCGGGTCGGCTGGCGGGGCACCAGTTCGACGGCTACTTCCTCGACATCGGCCTGCCAGAGAGCTACGCACAGGCCGTTGCCGAAGTCGCGCGCCGGCGGCACCGGCCGGCCGCATTTCTCGACCGCGACGGCGTCCTCAATCTCGACACGGGCTACACGCACCGGCCGGAGGACCTCGCATGGGTGGAGGGTGCGCGCGAGGCGGTCCTGAGGCTGAACGAGGCGGGCTACTACGTCATCGTCGTGACCAACCAGGCGGGTGTGGCGCGCGGCCTGTACGCCGAAAGCGACATGGAGCGCTTCCACGAGGCCATGCAGGAGGACCTGGCCGCGCTGGGGGCGCACATCGACGCCTTCTACCATTGTCCGTTCCATGCCGAAGCCGTGGTCGACGCGTATCGCCATGCCGACCATCCCGACCGCAAGCCCAACCCGGGCATGCTTCTCCGCGCCATGCAGGCATGGCCGATCCTGCGCGAGAAGAGCTTTCTCGTCGGTGATCGGCCGAGCGACATCGAGGCCGCGCGACGCGCCTCGCTTCGTGGCCATCTGTTCGCCGGCGGGAATCTCGACGTCTTCGTCGCCGGCGTCCTCGCCGGCCGGCAGCGCTAGCCCATGCGGGACACCATCTACGACCGTGCGCGCCATTGGCTCATGCAGGTCGCGCTGCCCTTCTGGGCTGACCGCGGCGTGGATCGGGAGTGCGGCGGCTTCACCGAGCATCTGCTCCTCGACGGCTCCGTGGCGCCGGTGGACTTCAAGCGCGTGCGCGTGCTGGCCCGCCAGATCTATGTGTTCAGCCACGCTTCATTGCTCGGCTTTCCGGGAGCCGCCGACCTGGCGCGCCACGGCTACGAGTTCCTGACACGCAACGCATGGCTCGGCCCCGACGGCGGCTGGGCTCGCCGGCTCGATCGGCGCGGCCGGGTGATCGACCCTACGCCGGACCTCTACGACCTCGCGTTCGTCCTGTTTGCGCTTGGCTGGTATCGTCGCGCGACAGGCGAGGAGGAGAGCCTCGGCTGGTCCCTGCGCACGCTCGACTTCATCGAGACCCACATGCGTGCGCCGCAGGGCGGGCCCGGCTTCCTGCACGAGAAGGCTGCGCAAGGACTGCGCCAGCAAAACCCGCACATGCACCTTCTCGAAGCCGCACTCGCCAACCTGAAGGCTGGCATTTCGCCACGCTTCAGAGCGACCGCCGACGAGCTGGTGGACCTGTTTGCTGCCAAGTTCTTCTGCAAGCGCACGCAGACGCTTGCCGAGTACTACGA
>DATFCC010000361.1:0-3673 GCA_035253505.1 Hyphomicrobiaceae bacterium | reverse complement strand
ATCGTCGCCCGGGCTGCCGGCGGGATGATAGACGCCCGAGCTCGCGATCAACAGGTCGCGCACCTTGGCGGTCTTCTCGATCGGCAGCAGGCCATCGACCTCGTCGATGCCGAGATCGGCCATCGTCTTGTCGAGGTTGATCGTGCCGTTCAGCACGTACTTGCCATAGAGCATCGACAGGATGCTCTTGCGCGCCGAGGCGAGGTAGCAGGACTGCGCCAGGTCGCCATAGCTGTAAATCTGCTTGCCGCCGCTCACGACCATGAACGCCGTCGTCGGCAGGGTGCAAAGCTCGAGCTCCAGCGCGGCGAGGTCGTCGGGCTTGAAGCCCACCGACTGCGGCGTCGCCTTTTCCCAGGCGGCGCCCGGCGCCTTGCCGGCGGCGGCCTGCGCACTCGCGCTGAGGAACGGCGCGGCCAGAATCAGCGATTTTGCGGCAGCACGACGGGTCAGCATTGTTGTTTCCTCCAGCGCGGCGGTATTGTTGAGCATGTCCGCGCGGGACACCATCCCCATCATCGATCTCGGCCCGTATCTGGCCGGGAAGCCCGGTGCGCTGGAGGAAGCCGCGCGCCAATTGCGTCACGCGCTGACCGAGATCGGCTTCTACTACATCGTCAATCACGGCATCCCGCGCGAGCAGGTCCGTGGCATCTACGACGCGGCGGCGCGCTTCCATGCGCTGCCGGTCGACGAGAAGATGAAGATCCGCATCGACAAGCACAATGTCGGCTACCTGCCGATGAAGGGCGACACGCTGCGGACCTCCGTCGTGCAGACCGTGACGCGGCCCAACCTCAACGAGGCCTTCTTCGTCGCGCGCGATCTCGGCCCCGACCATCCCGACGTCGTCGCCGACCGGCGTTTCCGCAGCGCCAACCAGTGGCCGGTCCTGCCGGGCTTCCGCGAGACCGTGATGGGCTATTGCGATGCCCTCGAAGCGCTGGTGAAGAAGCTGGTCCGCCTCTATGCCGCGGCGCTCGACCTGCCGCCGCAATGGTTCGACGCGGCGTTCACTGACTTGCAGTACAAGCTCCGCATGACGCACTACCCGCCGCAGGAGCCGTCGGCGAGCGACGATTTCGGCATCGCGCCGCACACCGACACCAGCTTCCTGACCGTGCTGGCGCCCAACGAGGTGCCGGGCCTCGCCATCCGCAAGCTCGACGGCACGTGGCTCGACGCACCGGCGATCCCCGACGCCTTCGTCGTCAACGGCGGCCAGCTTCTGCTGCGCTGGACCAACGACCGCTTCCTCGCGACGCCGCACCGTGCGATCAACCGCAGCGGCGGCGAACGCTACGCGCTGGCCTTCTTCTGCGACGCGCAGATCGACTGGCCGATCGCCGCAGTGCCGACCACCGTCGGCCCGGACAAGCCGCCGAAGTACGAGACGACCTGGTACACCGACTACATGGTCGCTTATCAGAAGCGGACCTACGACCTGCTGCAGCAGCAAGCCGCCGAGTAAAGGAGAGACGTCATGGCCGTGGTGGAAACCGAGCGTCACGGGCAAGTGCTCGTCGTGCGCATGAACCGTCCCGAGCGCCTCAATGCGCTCAACACGGAGATGCGCGCCGAGATGGCCCGCATCTGGACCGACTTCCGGCACGACAAGCATCTCGAGGTGGCGGTCTTCACCGGCACCGGTCGCGGCTTCTGCGCCGGCGAGGACATGAAGGAATCGCTCGAGAAGGGCCGGCCGGGCGGCGAGCGGCCGAAGATGGAAGACCCGTTCATGACCGGCGCGCTGGAGAAGCCGGTGATCGCCGCGATCAACGGCTTCGCCATGGGCGGCGGCTTCATGCTGGTCGAGCGCACCGACCTGCGCGTCGCCGTGCGCGAGGCGGTGTTCGAGGTGTCCGAGGCCAAGCGCTGGCTGCTGGGTGGCTACAACCACGGCCACGTCGCCAACCTGCCCTACCCGATCGCGATGGAGATGGCGCTGGGCTTCCGCTTCACCGCGCAGCGCTTCTACGAGGTCGGCTTCCTGAACCGCATCGTCGATGCCGCCGACCTGATGCCGACGGCGATCGGCATGGCCGAGCACCTGCTCACCCTGCCGCCGGCCTCGCGCGTCAACACCGTGCACATGATGCGCCACATGCGGCCGTCGGCGACCGCCGAGCAGCAGATGCTGGCCGCGGCGCTGCACGACCATGGCGACAAGAACGACCTGATGGAATCGCGCGCCGCCTTCGCCGAGAAGCGCAAGCCCAACTTCAAGGGCTGGAAGGATCCCGAGGACCGATACAAGCTGCCGACGCCGGAAAGCGCGCGGGCGAAGTACCGGTAGGAGCCTCATCCGACCGCCGCCCTTCGTAGAAGTAGCACCACTGAACACAGGCTCATGCTCTCTCTCCGCCACGAAGTGGGGGAGAGGGCGGGGCCCATTGCGAAGTAATGGGAGGGTGAGGTGGTCGGCATTCCAGAGACGCCGTAGGCACTGAACAGAAAGAACCTCGACACCTCTCCCTCCCCGCGCAAGCGCGGGTCCCCTCCCTCTCCCCGCGCGTATGACGCGCTCGGAGAGGGCTTCCGAGTCGATGTGTCCAAGCCCCGTCCCAAACCGTCCCAGGGTGCGGACCGGTCCGATGCCGACGGCATCGTCATCGGAGCCTTGTGAGTCCCGGAATCCCTGACACCCCCTCCCCACCTCGATTCATTTCCGCCGCGGGAGTCCTGGCCGCCTCCTTCGCCCTGCGCTGACGCGCGCTGCCATCGAGTGCCAGCCTGCGTGACAGAGGCTTGATGCAGCGGGGCCAACGTTTCATGCGCGTCCTGCCACTCTGCCCGCACCTCCCTCCGCCCCTCGCGCAAACGCACGAACACCCGCGAGAGCAGGGATGGTGACGAGGGTCTGGCGAGAGGCTTCGGAGAGCGATGAGCGGGCATCGCGCCACACTGCACCATCGCGCGCTTGAACACCTAATACGGGCATTGGCCCCGAAAATTTGCGTGGTGATTCAAGCGGCGTTGTCCGGGCCAATGCCCAAAGCGCACTTGCGCCGCGAACCCTTATCCACAGGCTTAAACGTCATGTCGTGTTCTTCCGGACCGCGGGCATCCTGCGCACGGTCCAAAAGACCATGAGTAGCTTGCACGCTTGACCGTCACCGCTGGTCCGGCACCGACACCAGCGGCAGCCGGAAGCGCGCGCTCGGTCCGGAGAGCGATGCCGGCAGCGGCGCATAGGGTGCGCCCTGACGGATGCCGGCGAGCACGCCCTGGTCCATCGCCGCCACGCCGCTCGAACGGACGACCTGCGCGTCGAGCAACCGGCCGTCGCGCGCAATGGTGACCATCACCACCGTGAGGCCCTCCCGCACCGGCACGTCGGCGTGATAGCGGTAGCCGCGCAACCTGCTCACCACCTGCCAGAGATAGTTCTGCTCAGCCGTCGCCCGCGCATGCTCGTCGGCCGGATTGACGAACGGCGAGGACGGTGGAGTCGGCCTGTCCTGATGCCGCGCCACGGCGGGCGGCTCCGACGGTCGCTGCGGCGCCACCAAGGGCGAGGGCGTCGGCTGCTGACGCAGACCGGGCGACGGCGGCGGCGGTGCGGGACGCTGTGGCTGCGGATGCGCCACGACCGGCGGTGGCTTCTCGACCGGCGGGCGAGGCCGCGGCGGCAGCGGCTCGATCGTCGGGCCAGCCTCCGGCTTAGGGAAAG
>DATFCC010000360.1:0-6485 GCA_035253505.1 Hyphomicrobiaceae bacterium | reverse complement strand
CAACCGAATCACCCCGCGCGGCCACGAGGCGCGCCTGGACCTCTCATTGACGGACGACTTTCCCCTCGCCCAGGCCATCGTCATCATCTCCGCCGTGCCGGCGAGCGGCGGCGCCTAGGGTGCCGGCAGCACCGGCCCGTGAATTGCCGCCATGCAGCTAACCCGCTATACGGGGCGCAGCCTGCGGTGCAGGATGCGGCGGAAGAGAAGAGCATGAGCTTGCCGACGGACGTCAAGAAATCGCAGGACAGCGGGTGGCGCGAGACGATCAAGATCGTCGTCCACGCCCTCATCCTGGCGATGATCGTCCGCATCTTCTTCTATCAGCCGTTCAACATCCCGTCGGGCTCGATGAAGTCGACGCTGCTCGTGGGCGACTACCTGTTCGTGTCCAAGCTGTCGTACGGCTACAGCCGCTACTCCTTTCCGTGGGGCATCATTCCCGTCAAGGGGCGGATCTTCGCGGCCGAACCCAAGCGCGGCGACGTAGTGGTGTTCAAGCTGCCGCGCGACAACTCCACCGACTACATCAAGCGCGTGATCGGCCTGCCCGGCGACGAGATCGCGGTGCGCGAGGGCGTGCTCTACATCAACGGGCAGGCCGTGCCGAAGGTGCGCAAGGACGACTTCATCTCGCCCGAGGAGGGGCGCCCGATCCCGCGCTACGAGGAAACCCTTCCGAACGGCGTCAAGTACCTGGTGCTCGATTCCGTGCAGGGCGGCCAGTTCGACAACGTCAGCGGCTACAAGGTGCCGCCCGGGCACTTCTTCATGATGGGGGACAACCGCGACAACTCCACCGACAGCCGCGAGCAGTCGCCGCGCTACGGCGTCGGCTACGTCCCGTTCGAGAACCTGGTCGGCCGCGCCGAGATCATCTTCTTCTCGATCGCCATCGACGACCCGAACGCGTTCCAGTTGACGAAGCCATGGACCTGGCCCTTCGACATCCGCTGGGGCCGGATCTTCAGCCTCGTGCGCTAGTCCGCGTGGCCGCGGTCCGCAAACGCAAGGACCTCGAGGCGCGCCTCGGCTATTCGTTCAAGAGCCGCGCATTGCTCAAGAAGGCCCTGACCCACGCCAGCGTGCGCCAGGCTTCCGCCAAGCGTCGCGACAACGAGCGGCTCGAGTTCCTGGGCGATCGCGTGCTCGGCCTCGCCGTCGCCGAGTTCCTGAGCGAGACCTACCCGGCGGCCAGCGAGGGCCAGCTCGCGCGCCTGTTCAATCGCCTGGTCCGCGGCGGCACGTGCGCCGAGGTCGCCCGCACCCTGGATCTCGGGCCGCATCTGCATCTGAGCGAATCGGAGGCCGGCACCGGCGGCCGCGAGAAGGAGACGATCCTGGCCGATGCCTGCGAGGCCCTGCTGGGAGCAGTCTTCCTCGAGGCCGGCTACGACAAGGCACGCGAGATCGTGCGCGCGCACTGGGGTGCCATGCTCGGCGTCTCGCCCACCGACGCGGCCGACGCCAAGTCGGCCCTGCAGGAATGGGCGCAGGGAAAGGGTCTGGAGCTGCCCCAGTACGTGGAGGTCGCGCGCGAAGGCCCCGACCACGCACCCCGCTTCACGGCCGAGGTGCGGATCAAGGGCATCAAGCCCGCCCGCGGCGAGGGCGCCAGCAAGCGTGCCGCCGAGCAGGCCGCCGCCACCGCGCTGCTCGCTCGCGAGGGGGTGAGGCGAGGCGCCGATGGCTGAGGGCGAGCATCCGGCCGCTGCCGCCCCCTCCGAGAGCCGCTGCGGCTTCATCGCCGTCATCGGCGCGCCGAACGCCGGCAAGTCGACCCTCGTCAACACGCTCGTCGGCGCCAAGGTCAGCATCGTCAGCCGCAAGGTGCAGACGACGCGCATGCCGCTGCGCGGCATCGCCATCGAGGGCGCCAGCCAGCTCGTCTTCATCGACACGCCGGGCATTTTCGCTCCGCGGCGGCGGCTCGACAGGGCGATGGTGGAGGCGGCCTGGGGCGGCGCGACCGACGCCGATATCGTCGTACTGCTGGTCGATGCGGCGAGCGGTCTCAACGAGGAGGTGGAGCGCATCCTGACGAAGCTCGCCGGCGCCCGCACGCCCCTCCTGCTGGCGCTCAACAAGATCGACCGCGTCCGGAAGGAGAGCCTGCTCGATCTCGCCCGGCACCTGAACGAGCGCGTTCCGTTCAAGGACACGTTCATGATCTCGGCACTCAACGGCGACGGTGTCGGCGATCTCAAATCACACCTCGCGGGCATCGTCGCCCCGGGTCCCTGGCATTACCCGCCGGACGAGGTGTCCGACGCGCCCCTGCGGGTGCTGGCGGCCGAGGTGACCCGCGAGAAAGTGTTCGAGCGCCTCCACGACGAGCTGCCCTACGAGACGACGGTGGAGACCACCGCCTGGGTGGAGCAGCCGAGATCGGTGCGCATCGAGCAGACGATCTACGTCCAGCGCGACAGCCAGAAGGCGATCGTGCTCGGCGCCGGCGGCCGCATGATCCGCCGGATCTCGATGCAGTCGCGCCAGGAGCTGGCCCAGATCGTCGAGAAGCCGGTGCACCTCTTCCTGTTCGTGAAGGTGCGCGAGAACTGGGGCAACGACCCCGAGCGCTACCGCGAGATGGGGCTGAATTTTCCCAAGGACTGAGAATTGCGCGCACTGTAGGCGGCAGCCTGCTACGGCGCGGAATCGCGAACCGCATCGCGCCACGCCGAGCCGTCGCGCCCGCCTGCGAGCGCGGCATCGACGGCGGCCAGGTCCTCTCGGAACACGCGCCGCACGAGATCGCGCACGTCCTGCGGCCAGGCGCGCCTGCCGGCCAGGTCGAGGATCTGCAGATAGCCGGCACGCGCCTCCCTCAGCGCGCTTTCCGACTGCGTCCGGGATGTCCCGCTGACGTGATAGATGTAGTCGGCGCCGGCGGCGAACGGATAGATGCCGGCGGCGCAATGAAGATCGACGTTGAGGATGACGTCCTCGGCGAAATCGATCTGCGGCCAGCCGTGCGGCCACAGGGCCCTGCGATAGACCGGCGAGAACGGCATGCGCAGCTCGCAGATGTCCTCGAGCGACAGCCGGCCATCCTTGCCTCGCGGCTGGGCGAGGCGAACACCCGCGCCATCGGCCGGGATCTCGCGCGTGGGTCCCGTCGCCACGCCATGTCGCGCGACCAGCGGCAGCAGCCGCGCCAGCCGGCCGGGAGCGTACTCGTCATCGGCGTCAAGGCACGCGATCACCTCGCCGCGCGCGTGCTGCAGGGCGATGTTGCGCGCGATCGGCGGGCCGGAACGCGGCGCCGGCGTCCGGCACAACGTCACGCGACCGGCACGGCGCATCGCGGAAGGCAGCAGCGCGCCATAGTCGAGATCGTCGTCGGCGCATACCACCAGCTCGGCATCGACACCCTCCTGGGAGAGCACGGATAAGGTGGCGCGCGCGATGGTCGCGGCCGCCTGGTGCGCCGCCATGATGACGCTGACCTCAACCGCCACTGCCGGACCCCGTGCCCCGCGCCGTCGCGCGCTCGCGGCGAATGATCACGCCCACCCCCTTCGCTTCCGGGATGATCTCGGTCTTGCGCGCGTCGACGACGACGCTCACGACGCGCGGATCAGACAGCGCAAAGGAAGCCACCTCCTCGGCCAGCGTCTCCACCAGGGCGACGTGGGTCGCCTCCGCTGCCCGCCGCTTCAGCCTGTCGACGATGCCCGCGTAGGAGACGTGGTCGGCGAGGTCGTCCGACGTCCGCCCGCCACCTCCGTCCTCGACCAGCATGTAGACCGTAATGGAAACCTCCTGGCGCTGCCGCTTCTCGAAATCGTGCACGCCGATGAAGAAGCGCAGCCGCAGGTCGTCGACGAGGATGCAGCGCTGGCCGGCAGGCGGCAGGAACAGCGCGCGGCTCATGGATACCTCGGATCGGTCATTGCGTCGGCAGGTCGTCGAACGGGAACTTGATGAGCAGGTGGCGACCGCCGTCGATGGTGAGGACCTGGCCGGTGGCCGATGGCGACCCGGCCAGCAGCGTTACCGCGCGGCAGATCTCCTCGAGCGACGGCCCGACGCCCAGCGGCGTGCGGCTGTGCGCCTGGCGGAATTGCTCCTCGGTCTGATCACCGCTCCTGAGCACCAGGCCGGGCGCGATGCCGTTGACGCGCGTCTTCGGCCACAAGCTCATGGCCAGCATGCGCGTGGCATTGTGCAGGGCGAGCTTGCTGATGGTGTAGGAGAAGAAGTCCGGCGTCACGCCCGTCACCTTCTGGTCGAGCATGTTGATGACGCAGTTCTGCCCACGCCCCAGACGATGGAAGGCACGCGTGAGCAGGATGGGCGATAGAGCATTGATCCTCAGATGCTCGTCCCACAGGTCCGGCTTCAGCGTGGCGACCGTGTCCTTCTTGAAGATCGAGGCGCTGTTGACGAGCAGCGACACGTAGGGGAAGTCGCGGATGCAGGCTTCCGCCAGACCATCCGCCGCCGCAGGGTCGCTGAGATCGGCGGTGTATAGCCGGCATTCGACACCCGCCGCTTGCACATCGGCCTGCAGGCTGAGGGCTTCCTCGCGTGAGGTGTTGTAGTGCGCCGCGATGTCCCAGCCCTCGCCGGCCAGGTGCATGGCGATCGCCCGCCCGATCCGGCGGGCGGCGCCGGTGATGAGGGCGGCCTTGGTTGCCATTACCATCCTTCTCAAAAAGTCGCGCCGCGGCGGCCTCCAATATAGCGGCTCGGTCTTGTCAGGAACAACCGCGCGGCGCAAGTAGAGGCCATGCCCACGCCGCGCAAGCCTCCCCAGACCACGGTTCTCGGCAAGCGCACCGAGATGCCGGAAAGCCCCGACAAGGCCGTGCTCGATCGCGTGCCCAACCCGCACCCCGACACGCACTATGCGGCCCGTTTCACCGCGCCCGAGTTCACCACCTTGTGTCCCGTCACGGGACAACCCGACTTCGCGCACCTTGTCATCGACTATGTGCCTGACCGCTGGCTGGTGGAGTCCAAGTCCCTGAAGCTCTACCTCACGTCCTTCCGCAGCCACGGCGCCTTCCACGAAGACTGCACGGTCGCCATCGGCAAGCGTTTGGCGGCGCTGCTGGAGCCGCACTATTTGCGCATCGGAGGCTACTGGTATCCGCGCGGCGGCATGCCGATCGACGTCTTCTGGCAGACGGGCTCTTGCCCCAAGGACGTCTGGCTTCCCGACCAGGGCGTGGCGCCTTACCGCGGTCGCGGTTGAGATTTGTCCGCCGTCCGACAGAAACAAAAATTGCTGCTGTGTCCCCCATGCCGCGCGGCCTTGCCTCGGTGCGGTCGGGGGCCTAGTTTTTCGCCGCCATATGCGTGCGGGTCGGGTGAGGGAGTCTGCGCATGGCGGGAAGCTCTGTGGGTCCGCTCGCCTTCGTGCGGGCCGCACTCGACAGCTTCTGGTACTGCCGCGTGAGCCTGCTCAGCGTGCTGGCAGGCTGGCTCATCCTCTACGCTGCGCCCCAGGCACAATCGCTGTTCCTCGAACTGCAGACCTACGAGATTGGCCTGCAGCATTGGGGCGGCTTCTACCTCGCCGTGTTCCTGTTCTGGATGCTGCCCACGCAGTTCAGCGCGCGCGTGATGCTGCATGCCGGCGAAGAACGCATGAATGGCGGACCTTCGCGCTGGTACGGCTTTCTTCTGGTGCACTTGCCCTGGCTGCTCGCACTCATGTGCCTCATCGGGGTGGCGGCCGGACAATTCTGGACCTTCTCCCACATCCCCGATGACCTCGCCACGCCGGCCATGGAATTCGAGAAGGCGGCCTACCAGCAGCTCATGCTGCTGCTCGTCACCACCATCTGCCTGATCGTGCTGTGGGTGCTCGCCTGGCTCGTGCTGCCGCCTTTTCTCAATCGCCTGACCGCCAGCACCGGCCTGCTCGACATCTGGGTGTTCCGGCTGATCGCGGCGATCATGTTCGGGCGGCGGGCCGTCCCCTCTCTCTCCGGCCCCGGCGAGCAACAGGAGAGCGGTGGCGACAGGTTCACGCCGGAGCAGCTCCAGACCGCCTGGTCGGCGGTCGCGCTGTTCCTGATCTGGAGCGCGAGCATCTATTTCGTCTTCCTGTCGCCGCTGGAATCTAAATCCTGGCTGGACCGCGCGCCCATGATCCCGATCCTGGTCGGTGCCTGGGTGCCGGTGCTGACGTTCTTCGCCTACTTTGCCCACCGGCTGCGCCTGCCGCTCCTGGCGCTGTTCGTCGTGCTGATGACGGCGCTCGGCAACTTCCTGCCCAACCTGCACGGCATGCGCGTGTTGCGGCAGAGCCCGGCGACCGGGCCCGTGGAAGCGCGCCAGCCGACCCTCAAGCAGGCGATATTGTGGTGGCGCAAGGCCAACGGCTGCGAGCCCGACTTCACCAAGGATTGCGCGGTGCGGCCCATCATCGTGGCCGCGGAAGGCGGGGCGAGCCGCGCCGCCTTCTTCACGGCCAGCCTGCTCGCCCACCTCGAGGACCTGACGAGCGGGTCCGGCGCGGCGCCCCGACG
>DATFCC010000359.1:0-4179 GCA_035253505.1 Hyphomicrobiaceae bacterium | reverse complement strand
GACCGTCGGCGCAGGAACCGCCCCCGGTGGCGAGCCTTCGGCACCGGGGAAAGGCGCATCGCCGGGTGTTGCGCCGGTCGCCCGGCTGAGCACGGCGCCCGTCACGGCATTGGGCCGATAGGTGGTGCAGCCCTTGAGCCCCAGCGCATAGGCCTCGAGGTAGACGTCCTTGAAGGCTTCGAAGCTGATGCCCGGCGGGCAGTTGATGGTCTTGGAGATGGAGCTGTCGACATGGCGCTGGAGCGCCGCCTGCATGTCCAGGTGCGCGCGCGGCTCGAGGGCCTCGGCCGTCACGAAGGCAGAGGTGAGCGGCGCCGAAGCCCCGAAGCGCTGGCGATAGAGCGCGTGCGCGTGGTCCTCCACCACCTCGGTGCGCGCCGAGCCGTCGCGCTCGAGCACGCGGCGCTCGTAGCGGAAGTCGAACACCGGCTCGATGCCCGACGAGACGTTGCCCGCCAGCAGAGAGATGGTGCCGGTGGGAGCGATGGACGTAACCAGTCCGTTGCGCATGCCGTGGCGGGCAATCGCGGAGCGCACCTCTGCGGGCAGGCTCAGCAGGTTCGGCGCGGCAAGAAAGCGCTCGGCGTCGTAGAGCGGAAATGACCCCTTTTTGCGCGCGAGCTCGGCGCTGGCCAGGTAGGCGGCCCCTTTGATGGCCGTCATCCAGCTTTCGGCGAGGGCCACGGCTCGCGGCGTCCCGTAGCGCACACCGCACATGATGAGGGCATCGGCGAGGCCGGTCACGCCGAGCCCGATGCGGCGCTTGGCCTTCGCCTCCTTCCTCTGTGCCTTCAGTGGATAATTCGAGACGTCGATGGCATCGTCCAGGAAGCGCACGGCCGTCGCCGCCAGCTCCTCAAGGCGCGCCATATCGATCGCAGCGTCGGCAGCGAAGGGGCGCTCGACGAGACGGGCCAGATTGATGGAGCCCAGCAGGCAGGCACCGTGCGGGGGCAACGGCTGCTCGCCGCACGGATTGGTGCAGGCGATGTCCTCGCAGTAGGCGAGGTTGTTGGCGGCATTGACACGGTCGATGAACACGACGCCCGGTTCGGCATAGTCGTAGGTGGCGCGCATCATGCGCTCCCACAGTGCGCGCGCCGGCACCGTGCGGTAGACCTTGCCGCCGAAGACGAGGTCCCACGGCTCGTCGTTGCGCACGGCGCGGATGAAGGCATCCGTCACCAGCACCGACAGGTTGAAATTGCGCAGCCGCGCGGGGTCGGCCTTGGCATCGATGAAGGTCTCGATGTCGGGGTGGTCGCACCTCAGCGTGGCCATCATGGCGCCGCGCCGGGCGCCGGCCGACATGATGGTGCGGCACATCGCATCCCACACGTCCATGAAGCTGACGGGGCCCGAGGCATCGGCACCGATGCTCTTCACCAGCGCACCTTTCGGGCGAAGCGTCGAAAAGTCGTGCCCGATGCCGCCGCCGAGCTGCATGGTGAGCGCGGCTTCCTTGACGTTCTCGAAGATGGAGGTGAGGTCGTCCTCGATGCGGCCCATCACGAAGCAATTGAAGAGCGTAACGGTGCGATCGGTGCCGGCGCCGGCCAGGATGCGACCGGCGGGAAGAAAGGCGAGATCGGCCATCGCATCGGCGAAGCGGCCGCTCCACCGCTCCCGCACGCGCTTGGGCTCGGCGGCGGCCACCGCGCGCGCCACCCTCGACCAGGTGTCGGCGATGGTGTGGTCGAGCGGCGAGCCGTCCGCGGCCTTCAGCCGGTATTTCATGTCCCAGATCTGCTCGGAGATCGTGGGCAGGGGCGTCGATGGGCTGGTCATCACCAAGGGTCCG
Source organism: Hyphomicrobiaceae bacterium (assembly GCA_035253505.1). Taxonomy (GTDB): domain Bacteria; phylum Pseudomonadota; class Alphaproteobacteria; order Rhizobiales; family Hyphomicrobiaceae; genus AWTP1-13. Next base: position 2,378 of record DATFCC010000359.1, on the reverse strand, counting down.
CCAGGGATCGTTGCTGGCTCATAAGTGGTCTCGTGCTCCCCAACATAGTGCCTCGGACGTAACGCTTTGAGATCAGCCCTGCACCTCGGTGAAACCCGCATTTTCGGCCGCCCGCGAAGGGTTGTTCATATTATGTTCTCTTTATGTTTCGTGCAAGCCAAAAAGAGAAGCGTACGCGGCTCGGCCAATACAGATCCGCAACGAACTCGGCCCGCGTAATTGCAATGGAAGGGTCTTGTCCACATATCAGACGAGCCCTTCGCGCGGTCATGTTCGCGCTGGAGTGCGCGGGTATAGTCGGTGCGGCCGGCAAGCGGCGATGAGGCCGCATGCGCGAGTGCCGGATGCGATGGCAAAGGGGCGAGGAGCGTGGCGCCATGAGCTTCCCAGTCGGACGTGGATGGTTCAGCTCTCTCACGGCCGGGGCGGCCGTGCTCGGTGCGCTGATGTTCGCCGTGCCGCAAGCGGCCGCGCAACCCGCCTCCCTCGAAGGGTCCTGGAGCGGCGGCGGCGTCGTCATCTTTCCCTCGGGCGATCGCGAGAGCGCGCGCTGCCGCGCCACGTTCCGGCGCGCCGGCACCGGCTTCGGCATGAACGCGGTCTGCGCGACGGCGTCCGCGCGCGTCGCCCAGTCGGCGCAGCTTGCCCGCATTTCGGCCAATCGCTTTGCGGGCGAGTTCTACAATGCCGAGTACAGCGTGTCGGGATCAATCACGATCACGGTGCGCGGCAACCACATCAGCGCCGCGCTGAACGGTGGTGGCGGATCCGCCCACTTCAACCTGAGCCGCTAGCAGACCGGCCTAGAATTCCGACAGCAGCCGGCCGAAACCCTCCAGCCGGTCGGTGATCCTGTTCGTCCGCAGCGCGTGCCAGTAGGTTGCTGTATTGATGGCGACGACCGGCTTGCCAAGCCACAGCTCGGCGGCAGCCGCGACCCGCACCATCGACAGGTTTGTGCCCACCTGCACCAGAGCATCTACGTCGTCGCCGTCGAGCTTGCCCAGCGCCTCGCGGCATTGCGCCGGCGTCACGTCGGCAATCGCCGTCCAAGACTTGCATTGCAGGGCGAGGTCGCGCACGACGGTGAAGCCCATGTCGGTGAAGTAGCCGGCAACCGCCTCGTTCATGACGGGCCAGTAGGGGGACAGGATCGCGATGCGTTTGATGCCACCATACGCGCGCAACGCCGCGGCCGCGGAATGGCTGCCGACGCTGATGCCGACGCCGGTGACGTCCTCGATCTTGCGCACGAACGCATCCGCCCCCCTGGCACCGCCGAAGAAGGTGATGGCCGACATGGCCATCACCAGGTAGTCGGGCTGGCAAGTCATGACGCTCTTCACGGCGTCCATGACGTTGTCGCTGATGACGTTCACGCCGGCGCGGAAGGTGTCATTGGTGAGCGTTGCGTTCGGCGTGAAGATGCGGGCGTAGTGATTGGTGACGCCGATCGGGCGCATGGCGTCATAGTCGGGCTGCACCACCGTGTTGGTGGAGGGCCCGATCGCCCCGAACTTGCACCGCCAGCCGAGAACGTCGGGCATGGCCTCCTCCATTGGACGCGGGAAAAAGGATTGGCGCCAGCATGGCCCAGGCAGAGGGCTGCGGCAACGCAATGCGGCCTGGGACACCCTCACGCGCTGCTGACGCCAGGCTGTCAGCAGTCGCGGTCCATCGTCGAGGGCGGCCACCGAAAGGCGTTGGAGCAGCCCGTGCGCCTCATCACCTGGAATTGCGGCATGGCGCTGCATCGCAAATTCGATGCAATGCTGCGCTTGCGCCCCGATATCGCCATCGTGTGCGAATGCGCCGAGCCGAAGCGCCTGCAGGCGCTCGCGCGCGAGTTCCACGTCGGGCCGGGCACCGTGTGGGCCGGCGACAATCCCAACAAGGGCCTCGCCGTCTTCGCCTTCAATGGCTATGCCATCAGTCTCGCCGCCCCTTTCCACGCGACGCTCAGACACGTCGTGCCGGTGCGCATCTGCGGGCCCGTTGCGTGCAATCTGCTGGCGGTATGGGCGCAGAACGGCAGCGGGGGTGTCAGCCGCAAGCACCAGCTCGGCCCGCTGCGTCGCGCGCTGACGAAATACCGCGAATTCCTGACCGAGCGGCCGAGCATCGTGGCCGGCGATTTCAACAACAACAACTATTGGCACCGCCCGGGCTGGCGCATCAATCACGCGAATGCCGTCGCCAGCCTGGAGAAGCTCGGCCTCGCCAGTGCCTACCATGCCTTGCAGAGGGAGGCGCAAGGCCAGGAAACCGTGCCGACGCTCTATTGGCGGGATCGCAGGAAGGATGGCCCCACCTACCACATCGACTATGTCTTTCTGCCGGCCCAATGGCTCCCCCGCGTGCAAGAGCTGGCCGTCGGC
>DATFCC010000358.1:0-2440 GCA_035253505.1 Hyphomicrobiaceae bacterium | reverse complement strand
CCATCGGGCTCAACGCTCCCTCTCAAGCACTCCAGGGCAGGGCAGCCGACCGGCTCGATGCCCGTATCCGACCGACCCTAGTGCCAATGCCCGCCTATTCCAACAAGGCTGGTGCGCGAGCGGCCCGGGAGGCCCGCGCGGGCCTCACGTCGCCTCGAGGAGGGTCGCGTCGTCGTTGGCGACACTGTTCACCCGCGGCGACACCGGCCACAGCGCCATCAACTCCTGCGGGTAGGAGGCCAGCAGGTCACGGGGGTCCGGATCGGCCGGCGACAGCCAGCGGTCGAAGCTTTCACGTGGCAGGATGACCGGCATGCGCTCATGCACGCCGCGGAGGAGCGCATTGGCTTCCGTCGTGATGACGCAGAAGGTGCGCACGATCTCCTCTGCACCCGGACGGCGCCAGCTTTCCCAGATGCCGGCCAGCGCGAACGGCTCGCCGCTCTTCATGCCGATGGCATAAGGCTGCTTGGGGCCTTTGCCTTGCGCCTTGGCCCACTCGAAGAAATTGTCGACCGGCACCAGGCAGCGCCGCCTGGCATAGGCGCTGCGAAACATCGGCGCCGTCGCGACGCGCTCGGCCGTGGCGTTGATGGGTTTCGTCTTGGGCGCCGCCTCCTTGATCCAGTTCGGGATCAACCCCCACCAGAGGCGATCGAGATGGCGCTCGCCCGTCTTGGGATGCTGGCGGATCACCCAGTGCTCCTGGCCGGGCGCGCCGTTGTAGCGCGGCGGCGTGTTGTCCGCGTACAGCGGCTCCACCAGGGTCGCGATCCTGAGCCCCAGCACCTTCGGGTTGCTCTTCTGCGTGATGCGTCCGCACATGGCTTAGCATGTAGCAGCCCCGGCGCGGCGCTCCAAGCGGCGCGGGCCGACATTGCGAAGAGGGGGCTCACCTATCTCCCACCGAGCGCGGAATCGCCATTGGCGACCTCCGACAGCCCTTCCTGCACCACAGACGCGACCAGCACGCCATCGCGCGTGAAGAAGCTGCCGCGCGCGATCGCACGGCCGCCCGCGCTCGACGGCGCGTGCTGCGCGTAGAGCAGCCACTCGTCGACGCGAAATGGTCGATGAAACCACATGCCGTGGCTGAGGCTCGCCTGCTGCGCTTTCGGGTCGATCCACGACACGCCATGCGGGTAGAAGGCGATGTCGAGCAGCGTCGCGTCCGAGGCGTAGGCGAGCACGGCGCAGTGGAGCGCCTGATCGTCCGGCATCGGTGCGATCGCCTTGATCCACGTGTGCGCGATCGGCGGAACCGGCGGCGGATCGAAAAGCGGCACCGGGCTCACCTGCCGCACTTCCACCGCGCGCGGCATCGTCAGCCACGGCCGCTGTTCGGGGTTGAACCGGTCCGCCACGACGAGGCGCTGATCGAGCTCCGACGTCAGGCCCTCCGGCCCCGGCACCTCGGGCATTCGCTCGTGCTGGAAACCGGCGGCATCCGCCCTGTCGGTGGTGAACGAGACGGTTGCGAGCACGATCTCGCGCCCGCGCTGATAGCCGGACACTTGTCGCTGCACGAAGCGGCGTCCGTCGCGCAGGCGCCGCACACCGTATTCGATCGGGATCTTCGGATCGCCGGGAAACAGGAAGTCGACGTGGATCGCGTGACACGCCCGGTCCTGCGCCGTGCGCGCGGCCGTGGCCACGACCTGGGCGAGAAGCTCGCCGCCGAACACCCGGGGCCGCAGGTGCTCGATGGTGCGTGCCTCGAACCGATCGCCGCCGAGCGGCTTTGCGTCGAGCAGCGTCTGAAGCGGGCTGGACATGGGGCGCGCGAGGCTCACCTGCACGAAGTTGAGAGTCAAGGCGGGCGCGAGCAGGCGCGGAGCCATGAGATTTCTATGACATCTGCGGGGAGGGAGTTCGCGCAGCGTTTGGGGCGTCGCGGAAACATCGTCGCCGTGCGACACCGAGCGCGGATTGACCGGCTGCACCGCGGCACATAGCATCGCGTCATGGGGGAGCTTCGCCGGCACAGAACGATTCCGGCCTGTCTGGGTGTCCTCGCTCTGTTGAGCAGCATCCTGGCAGGCGCATTCGGCTATGCGCCGGTCAAGCAGGTTGCTCCGGTCGTCGATGACGTGCTGGGTGTGCTGACCCTTTGCGTCCCCACAGCGCTCGACGATAACGGTCACGCCGGCGGAGCGCCTGCGCACAATCCTGCCGAGCATTGCCCGGCGTGCATCACCTTCGCCAAGCTGGCGATCGCGACGGCCTTCGTCCTGCTCGCGATCATCGCCTTCCCCGTTGGAGCGGCGCCGGGCCTCGTCCTTGCCCGCTTGCAGCGGCCGGCGACTCGCCTCAGCCTCGGCGGCATCGGCAGCCGGGCGCCGCCGTACTTCGCCTGAAACATCGCCACCTCGTGCGCCCGACCCCGGGCGCGGCTTTGCTTCATCGCGGAGACATATCATGCCTGGCAAGCCCGGCCTCC
>DATFCC010000357.1:0-12576 GCA_035253505.1 Hyphomicrobiaceae bacterium | reverse complement strand
CCGCGAAGACCCCCAGCGGGGTCGGATAGCCGCCCACGCCCGTCGATACCGTGGAGGTTTCAAGCAGGCCCTTGCGGTCGTAGACCCACAGGCGCTGGCTGCCGAGCGAGACGATGATCTGCAGCGGGCCCTCGGGCTTGCGCGCGTGCGCCATCGCCTGGGCGGCCTCTGCGCGCTCGCGGGTGCGGGGGCCGGGCCGCGCATCGACCGGGCCGGGCAGGAGCGCCGCGATCATCGTCGCCGGCAGCACCGTCGCGGCAAGGGCGCGCGCGCGTGATCTACCCTTCAGCCCCACACAGCGGCTGGCCGATAGACATGACATGGCCGTATCCCCACCACGTGACCGGTATCGCGTTCAGCGACGCAACCCCAGCCCCGCAAATACGCTCGCACAGCGCCCCGATGCCTGCCAAGGCGCCGGTGCGACTTCCACGCGCGTCGATGCAGCCGTGCAACGGTCGGCGCGCGTTCCAGGATAGCGAACGTTTCCTAACAAGATCGTGCGCCGTGGGGAGAGGCGCGGACGCAACGCGCGGGCGGGCGGCTTCGGCGGGGGCTAGGTACCCCGCTTGGCCTGGTTTGCCAGGTGCATGCGCACGAGGTCGTAGTGCTTGGAGATGATGTGGTTTCGCGCCTTGATCTCGAATTCCTGCTTGCCGATGGCGAACCTCTCGCCGACGGGTCTGAGAACGTCGCGCGCCTCGTTGGGCGCCAGAACGAATACGACGCTGGGCAGAACGTAGGAGTCGAATGGGACGCTGCTGTAGCGCAGGAACGCCTCGATGTTCCGCAAGCCGCTGAAGACGAGGTTGGCGTCGTGGAACGCATACACGGTCGCGGGGTGGCAGTGGCGATAGATGCTCAGGAAATCACTGAATACGGCCGTATTGGTATGCTCGGCATCGATCATGACGAGATCGGGCTTTTCCGCGACCTGGCTGGCGGTGAGCTCGCTCGCGTCCACGTCGAAGGTGCGCACCTTTGCCAGGCTTTCCGCCGGCGCCTCGCGCGCGAGCGTCGCCATCATCCGGTGCGAGGAGTTGCCCGGATAGGGATGGCTGTACCCGCGCTCGTCGTGCTGGGCCTGCGGGCGCTTGTCGACCGAGTAGGCGATGCGGCAGCGCGGATCGAGCACGTGCGGCAGCAGGGAGCCGCCGATGTGCGAGCCGCATTCGAGGTAGACGTAGTCCTTCCTGCCGGCGCGCACGGCGTTCTGGATCGCGAGAAGGCTGCGGCGATCATCGAAGGTCGTTTCCGATTGGACCTTGAAGAGAGAGATGTCGAGCGCGGCGATCGACTGCTCGAAACCGGCTGCATTCATGCGCGTGCTCCGTTGTCGCCGCCAGCGTCGGGTATGCAGTGCTGCCGCCGGGAGGCGTCAGCTCTCCGTCCGCTCGAGGGCTACGCCGCGGCAGTCCATCTCGTACTCGAGGCCCTCCACCGGCGGCCGGCACAAGTGCCAGGTGAGGCCGGCATGGGCGGCGCCGCGCCGGACGATCTCGTCCGCCAGGAACGGGTAGAGGTCGTGCACCGTGTAGACCTGGGACGCGGTGGTATCGGCCCAATTGAATCCGAGGATGTGCATGCGCCGCTCCATCTCGCCCAGGACGTAGACGGCCTTCTCGCGCATCGCGTCGGGCCCGGTCTCGCCGTAGCGCACCGTGCGCTCGCGGTAGATGGCGCCGCCCTCCCTGGCCTCGCCGCTGCCCGCGATGACGAAGGACGGGGCCTTGCCGTCCGCCGGCACGGTAAAGCTGAAGGCATGGAAGGAAGGCTCCGCCGGCTTGTGCAACTCGGGGCAGACATTGCTGCGCGCGACGGGGTTGCTGCGGGTGGCTTCCTCGTAGATGCCCCACTTGGCCAGCGTGGTGACGTAGACCTCGTTGAAGGCGCGAAAGCCCGCGTCCGTGAAGGGTGCGGGCGAGCGCAGCTCGCAGGCGCAGAAGGCGGTGAGCGGGCGTCCGCGCGCGGAGATGATGGCCGCCGCCCGCTCGAAGCCGCGCACGAGCGGCACAGGCGTGCGAAAGGTGACGCGCTCGATGGCGAAACCGGCTTCGGCCGCCACGCCGCCGGAGTACTGGAACACGGCGGGGATGAAGCGGTATCCGCCCGCGGGAAAGACTTTGCTCGTCACGCCTTGGCACTCGTGTCGTAGGTGTAGTCGAAGTCGCAGTGGCTGGCGCCCTGCATGATGGTCTGGGTGCGCTTGAGGGAGAGGCGCTTGTCGTAGCCCTCGCAGAACGTCCCGTCGCGCTGGCAGGAGAGAAGGTGGCCGATCTCGCCGAGCCCCATGTCGCGGTACATCTCGGCGTACCGGCAGCGCGTGACATTGAAGCGGTACTTGGTGTCGCTCTGCTCGAGCACCTCGCGCTCGAGCGTGCCGCCGCGCGTCCACAGCTCCTGGCGGTCGACGAAGGTCTGCATGGAGGTTTGGCCGCCGATCTTGGCGGCGAACTCGGCGGCCTGCTCGACCGACGACCGGCGCACGGCATCGGCCAGCGTGCGCCGCGCGACGGCCTCGCCGTGGCTGGCCTTCAGCGTGTCGTACACGTGCTTGAGGATCGCCGCTTCGATGCGCCGGCGCTCCAGCATGGGTGCCAATGCCGATTCTGGTGCGGGGTCGGCCATGCTCGTCTCCTGCCCGACGCGGAAAAACGGCTGCGAGCGTAGCTCGCGGCGCTGGAGGCAGCAATTGCGGATGTGCGCCGCGCCGTTCCCGCCAGCGTCGGCGCACGGGCCTAGAGCAGCGTGCGGATTTCAGCCCGCAGGCGCGGAAGAAGCTCGCTCTCGAACCAGGGGTTGGCGGTGAGCCAGGCATTGTTGCGCCAGGACGGGTGGGGAAGGGCGAGGCGGCGCGGGCGGCCGCCGCCCTCCAACTGCGCGCGCCATCCCTGCACCGATGCGGTCATGCCGGCGCGCGCGGCGGCGGCCATGTGCCAGCGCTGGGCATAACCGCCGACCGCGAGGATCAGCTCCAGGCGCGGCATCGCCGCGAACAGGCGGCCGTGCCAGGCCTCGGCACATTCGCGCCGGGGCGGCAGATCGCCGCCCGCTGCATCCTGCCCCGGGAAACAGAAGCCCATCGGCACGATGGCAATGCGGCTCTGATCGTAGAACTCCTCCCGCGTCACGTGCAGCCACGCCCGCAGCCTGTCTCCGGACGGATCGGTGAAGGGCGTGCCGGAGGCGTGCACGCGCACGCCGGGCGCCTGGCTGGCGATGCAGATGCGCGCCGTCGTGCTCGGACGCAAGACCGGGCGGGGCTCATGCGGCAACCGCTTGCCGCGCGGGGCATCGCGGCAGATGCGACACGCGGCGATCTCGCCCATCAGAAGCGACAGGGCGTGATCGGGCCTGCGTGACCGGCGCGGGCGGCTAGACGTCGAGCACGAGGCCATCTTCGGCCATGATGATGCGCGGGTCGCTCACCTCGTTGCGCCGTGCGAGCATGCCCTCCGCCATGTGGGTGAGCATGACGCGCTTGGCGCCGATGCGGCCGAGCTCGCTGGCGATCCGCTTCCAGCTCATGTGAAAGCGCGGCTCGCCTTCGAACTGGTAGCACTCCATGATGTAGAGGTCGGCATCACGGCCGGCCGGCACGAGGCTCTCGGTCCATTCGGAATCGCCCGTGAAGCTCAGCACCTTGCCGTCGAGCTCGAAGCGCAGCGCATAGGACGGGGCACCGGAGGGGTGGACGACCTCGAACGGCGTCACGCGCACGGTCCCGACATCGAGGGGCCGCTCGCGCTGCAGTTCCAGGTAGCGCAGGTCGTAGCGCCGCGGCACCCTGGTCGATCCGGGAAAGAGTGCCTCCGCCGCGGTCTCGAAGCGCGCTTGCACGCCTTCCGGCCCGACGATGGTCAGCGGCGCCGTGCGCTTGGCGACGTGCTGGGCATGCACGAGCCACCATACGAGGCCGGAATAGTGGTCGCCGTGCAGGTGGGAAATGAAGACCGTGCCGACGGAATTGGGATCGATGCCGAGCCGGCTGAGGCCGATGAGGGTGGTGGCGCCGCAGTCGATGATGAAGTGGCGGTCGGGCGAGGCGACATGATAGCACGTTTGCAGGCGGCCCCCCGAGCCGAATGCGTCGCCGCAGCCTACCACCGTGAGTTTCATGGCACGCTTTCTCGATAGGGAAGATCAAATCCTATGCGTGGGCACGATCGGGGCGCCGTGTCTGTTCCCTGGGTAACAGGCGGCAGGAAACGAGCTCAAGCCTTCGCGCTCGGGCGCGCGGATACCTCCTCGTGCCAGCGCGCCAGGTGGGTGAGCCCGGCCGGCCGCTCCACCCTGGCCGGCTTGGCGAAGTCCACCGCCACCAGGGCGGTGATGTCGGCCACGGAGAACTCGTCCCCGGCGATGTAGCGCCGCGTGGCCAGCTCCCGATCCATGATCTGGAGGATTTCCTGTGCCCTCGGCTTGTTCGCCTCGCCCCAGGCCGGCACCTGCGGCACCTCGAGCTGGGCGGCTGCCGGATGCAGGTGCCGGAAGGCCTGTGCAACGCAGGCGAGAAGCCCCAGCTCCATGCGCCGGTTCCACATCTCGACCATGGCCCGCTGCCTGGCGCCCTTGCCGAACAGGGCCGGCTCCGGCTTGGTCTCCTCGAAATAGCGGCAGATGGCCATGGTCTCGGCGATGGGGGTGCCATCGTCCAGGACCAGCACCGGAACCCGCTGGAACGGGTTCACCTTCGTGTATTCGGGGGTCTTCAGGCCCTTGATGATGTCGACTTCCTCGTAGGGCACCTCGATGCCCTTCTCGGCCAGAAAAACCCGCACCCGGCGCGGGTTGGGCGCCGTCTTGGTCTGAAGAATCTTCATCGCATTTCCCCTGCCTGCATCCCCGCACAGTCGTAACGGACGCCAGTTGACCGTGCAAGGCGAAGCCGCCTTCGCGAGAGGGCGCCCGGCCGCGTTTGATCGTATTTACCCGTGCGCATAAACCATTGATCAACCAGAATTTAGGGAATTGCGCCGAAGTTGGCCGTGCGCGCTGCTGACGGCGAGACGACCGCTGCGCGGGACGCTACGGTTGGACGGGTTCGAGGGTGGTTATGCAAGGCGAGGAGGCTATCGCCGATCCTGTGATCCGCCCGCGCGCCAAGGACCGGCGCGCGGTGCTGAACGCGCATATTCGCGAGCTGCGCGCCCGCCTCTCCCAGGGCACGGCTCTCAAGCCCGAGTTCGAGTACGAGCTGCTGTCGATGTTCGTGAAGAACGAGCTCTCGGCACGCGTCACCCTGCCCCTGCTGGCCGTCATCTTCTCGCTCGCCTCCATGTTCTGGGCGCCCGTGGTGCAGGCATCGCTATGGCTGACCGCGGTCATTGCCATGAAGCTCGCCATGATCGGGGCCTGCCGCCGCTTCCTGGCGCAGCCGCGCGGGGAGGTGCGCGTCGAAACCTGGCGCGACCTGTTCGTGTGGATCGAGCTCGCCACCGGCATCGCCTGGGGCGGCATGGCCGTGGTGGGCCTCGGCACCGGCGATGCCGTCAGCCACGTTTTCATACTGGCCTCGCTGATCGTGCTGCTCGCCATCCGCATGACGTTCGCCTCCTCCGTCATGACCATCCTTTATGTCGGCACCGTGCCGATGACGCTGGCGGTATGCGCTCGCCTCATCATGCAGGGCCACCCGTTCTACATGGCCATGGCGGCGATGGCGGTCGGCCTGCACGTCTATTTCATATTCCTGGCCAAGGGCCTGAACGCGACCGCCGTCGCCATGCTGGAGTTCCGCGCCGAGAAGGACGCCCTGATCGCCGAGGTGGAGGAGGAGAAGTCGATCTCCGACGAGGCGCGCCGGCGGGCGGAGGCGGCCAATGTCGCCAAGTCGCGCTTCCTTGCCACCATGAGCCATGAGCTCAGAACGCCGCTCAACGCCATCCTGGGCTTTTCGGAGGTGATGAAGGCCGAGCTGCTGGGGCCGATGCAGAACAAGAGCTACCTCGAGTACGCCGACAACATCCACGAAAGCGGCCGCCACCTCCTGCAGCTCATCAACGAGATCCTCGACCTGTCGCGCATCGAGGCCGGGCGCTACGAATTGCATGAGGAGCCGATCCGGCTGGCGGACATCGTGGAGGACTGCCACCGGCTGCTGTCGCTGCGGGCCGAGAGCAAGGGGCTGCAGGTGGTGCTGGAGTTTGCCAAGGGCCTCGAGCCGATCTGGGCCGACGAGCGCGCCATCCGCCAGATCTGTCTCAACCTGATGTCGAATGCCTTGAAGTTCACGCCGCGCGGCGGCCGCATCACGCTGGTCGTGGCGGACCTGGCCGACGAGGGGCAAATGCTCAGCGTCAAGGATACGGGGCCCGGCATCCCGCGCGAGGAGATCCCGCGCGTGATGCAGGCCTTCGGCCAGGGCTCCCTGGCGCACCAGACCGCCGAAGGCGGGACGGGTCTCGGCCTGCCGATCGTGCAGAACCTCGTCAACCTGCACGGAGGCACGTTCGAATTGCGCTCGGAGATGCGCAAAGGCACCGAAGCCGTCGTTTGTCTGCCGAAAAGCCGTGTCATGCGGTCGATGCCGCCGCTGCAGCCGCTCGGCCAGGAGCGGCACCGCCGGGTTACGGGTTCGCGATGGACGCCACCTTCGAAACGGGTTGTGGTCGGAAAACCGGGTGTACGTGGCGAAGAATCCACAGCCGCTCGCTGACTCCCATTTGCCATGGGCCCGTCCCCTTCCTACATTCCATAAGGCGTCTCGGGGCTGATCTCCGGACAAGAGCGGAGATGAAGAGGCCTATTCAGTCCCCCTGCATCAACGTGTGCGCCATCGACGCCCGGACCGGGCTTTGCGCCGGTTGCTGGCGATCTCTCGAGGAAATCGCCCGTTGGATGGCCATGACGGAGACCGAGCGCGAAGGCATCATGCGCGAGCTGGCCGGCAGGCGGCCTCGACAGGCCGTGGAGAGGTGAAATGGGCGCCTGGATTGCTCTGACGCTCCTCGTCATTGCGGGCCTCGCCCTGCTGCTCCGGGCCGATGCCGGATCGATCGCCGGCTTCGATCCATCCGACTTCGCGATCCTGGTGGCGAGTGTCGCGCTCCTCATCTTCCTGGGCTCGTCCATTGCCGGGAGCTATCGCGGCAGGGCGGGGCATGCGGTGCGCGATTTCACCACCTGGGCGCTCATGGGCCTGCTGCTGATCGCGGGCTACAGCTACCGCGAGGAGATCCTGAGCCTGGGGCACCGCGTGGTGGGCGAGCTGCTGCCGCCCGGCAGCGCCCTGCGCGGTCCGGAGACCCAGATCGAGGGCGAGCGCTCCGTGCGCATCCGGCGGCGCCCCGACGGGCATTTCATCGCCCGGACGCACGTCAACGGCGTGCCGATGAGCATGCTGATCGACACCGGCGCCTCGACGGTCGTCCTCAAGCCCGCCGATGCCCAGCGACTGGGCATCGACGTCGACCGCCTGAACTACACCGTGCCCGTCCAGACCGCCAACGGCACGACCTATGCGGCGCATGTGCGGCTGCGCAACCTGACACTGGGGTCCATCAGCCTTAACGATATCGACGCGTTGGTGGCCAAGTCCGGAACCCTCAAGGAAAACCTGCTCGGTATGAGTTTCTTAAGCCGCCTGCGGTCTTATGAGTTCACTACCGATATGCTGACTTTGCGCAGCTGACCGGGCTCCACGGGCGACCCGGCCCCGCTGCCGGTGCGTGGTGCGAAGGGGTGTGGCGTGGCGTTGTCGGCGGGTGCGCGGCAGGCGGTGAGCGCGGGCGCTGCATGGTGCGTGCTGGCGGGCGCGGTGGCGTTCAGCCTCGCGTTCTTCAACGAGATCAAGGGTGTCGCGCGCGACGTGCTGGGCCTTGCCCCGATCGAAGCCGCTCCTGTATCCGCCGCTCCCGCACGCGTGGCCCGCAGTGCGCCGGGCCCCATCGCCGAAATCCGCGCGAGCAACCACGGTCATTACTTCGCACGGGCCGAGATCAACGGCCGGCCGGTCGACGTGCTGATCGACTCCGGCGCCTCGCTCGTGGCGCTGGCCTACGACGATGCGCGGCGCGCGGGCGTCAATGTGCGTCCGAGCGACTTCACGCAGCGCGTCAGCACGGCGAACGGCTTTGCACGCGTGGCGCCGGTGGTGCTGGATCGCGTGAGCATCGGCGACGTCATGGTGCGCAATGTCGCTGCCGCCGTCAGCGAGCCCGGCGCGCTCGAGACCTCGCTGCTCGGCATGTCGTTCCTCGGCCGTCTGCAGCGCGTCGACATGCGCTCCGGCACCCTGGTGTTGCAGGAGTGAGCCGTCACGCTAGCTTCATGGAAGCGCCACGGTCGACGTGTCGCATGTCCCTGGGCGCACAATGAGCCGTTACCCTGGCGCCCTATGCAGGCGTCCGTTCGTTACACAGAGGTCAGATGAACATGCTTCCCAAGCCGCGCGCCGATCTTGTGGCCAACACGGCGGACTTCGAGCGCCTGCCGCTCGTCAAGCCGACGGGATTTCGCGAATACGATGCGCGCTGGCTGTTTCCCAAGGAGATCAACCTGATGGGCCTCAATGCCATCGGGCTGGGGCTCGCCACGCTGGCCGGGCGGCGCGGTGTGCGCAAGCGGTTCGTCGTCGGCCACGACTACCGCTCCTATTCGGGTCAGGTGAAGCAGGCGCTGATGTCCGGGCTGCTGGCGGGCGGTGCCGAGGTCCATGACATCGGCCTTGCCCTGTCGCCGATGGCCTACTTCGCCCAGTTCGCGCTCGACGTGGAATGCGTGGCGATGGTCACCGCCAGCCACAACGACAACGGCTGGACCGGCATCAAGATGGGCTTCGCCAGGCCGCTCACGTTCGGCCCCGACGAGATGACGGCGCTGAAGGATATCGTGCTCGGCGGCGAGTACGTGACCGCGCCGGGCGGCTCCTACGTGTTCGTGCCGGACATGGCCGAGCGCTACATCCAGGCACTGGCCGCCCGGCCCAAGCTCAAACGCAAGCTGAAGGTCGTCGCCGCCTGCGGCAACGGCACGGCCGGCGCGTGGGCGCCGCGCGTGCTGGAAGCCATCGGCTGCGAGGTGGTGCCGCTGGATTGCGACCTCGATCACTCGTTCCCCCGCTACAACCCCAATCCCGAAGACCTCAAGATGCTGCATGCCATCAGCGAGGCGGTTGTCGACAGCAAGGCCGACGCCGGTTTCGGCTTCGACGGCGACGGCGATCGCTGCGGCGTGGTCGATAACGAGGGGCACGAGATCTTTGCCGACAAGGTCGGCGTGATGCTGGCGCGCGACCTCTCGGCCCAGCATGCCGATGCGGTGTTCATCGCCGACGTCAAGTCCACCGGCCTGTTCATGACCGATCCGGTGCTGATGGCGAACAAGGCCAAGACGCTCTACTGGAAGACCGGCCACTCCTACATGAAGCGCTATACCTTCGATCAGAAGGCGCTGGTGGGCTTCGAGAAGTCGGGGCACTACTTCTTCCAGCCGCCGCTGGGCAAGGGCTACGACGACGGCTTCGTCGCCGCCATCGCCGTGTGCGACATGCTGGATCGCGCCGCCGGCAAGACGCTCGCGGACCTGAAGAATGCCCTGCCCAAGACCTGGGGCTCGCCTACCATGTCGCCGCACTGCGCAGACGAAGTGAAGTACGGCATCGTCGACAAGATCACGGCCCAATACAAGGACGCGGCGGCGACGGGCAAGACGGTGGCCGGGCAGAAGATCCGCGACCTCGTCACCGTCAACGGCGTGCGCGTGGTGCTGGAGGACGGCACCTGGGGCCTGGTGCGCGCGTCCTCCAACAAGCCCGAGCTCGTCATCGTCGTGGAGAGCCCGACGGCGGAAGCCAACATGCGCGCCATCTTCGCCGACATCGATGGGCGGCTGGCGAAGTATCCCGAGGTGGGGGAATACAACCAGAAGATCTGAGCGATCGCGCAATCCGAGGAGCGCGAGGTTGGCCAGCCGCGAAATTCAGGTCGGCATCATCTCCGATACGCACGGATTGCTTCGGCCCGAGGCCATTGCCCGCTTGCGAGGCGCCGACCTCATCATCCACGCCGGCGATATCGGCGCGCCCGGGATCATCGACGCGTTGGGTGCGCTTGCCCCCACATTCGCCGTTCGCGGCAACATCGACGTGTGGGCGTGGGCTGCGCGCTACCCGCTCACGGCATGTGTCGAGGCGGGTGAAGCGCGCTTGTGGGTGCTGCACGAGATTGCCGCCCTCGATCTCGATCCGGCGGCGGCGGGCTTCGCCGCGGTGGTCTACGGGCACTCGCACAAGCCGTCGATCGAGACGCGCGCGGGCGTCGTCTATATCAATCCGGGCAGCGCAGGGCCGCGCCGCTTCAGCCTGCCGGCGACGATGGCCAGGGCGCGCGTGCGCGGGCCTCACCTGGAAGCTCAGATCGTGCACCTCGGCGCGTGACGGTGCCCTGCGGCCTGCGCACTATTTGAACAGCGAGGACAGGGAGAAGGTCGAGGCCTTGATGATGGGGGCGGCCTCGGCGATCTGAGTGTGGGGCTCGTTGATGTACACGTTCACGCCGGTGGCGCGCCCTTCCTTGATGAGGGAAGAGACGTAGGCCCATCCCTCCGCCCCCAGCCCCAGGCAGGCTTCCGACATCTCGCCCTTCAGGCGAACGTGGATGGCGATGTTGCCCCGCGCGAGGACGGCGGCGGTCTGCGCGGGCGTGAGCAGCTCGCGGTTCCACAGCTTGGTGAGGTAGATGCCGGCCACCATGCGCTTCGCATTCGGCCCCCAGGTCACCCGCTTGTCCTTGTCGCCGGCAAAGGCGTACTCGCCGGGAGGAAGCGGCCCGACGGCTCTCGCCGCCAGGCAGTCGGGATCGGGATTGTTCCGGCACGCCTCCCGGCCCGAGATGGCCCAGGCGATGGTCTTGCCGTTGAACTGGGGATCGCTGGACACCACGAAGAGGCGGCCCGTCCTTATCGTATAGCCGAGCCGGAAGGTGCCGGCGGCTTCCGGCACCTGGTGAACGACGTCCTCGAAGGGATTGCAGATCTCGCCGCCCGTGAGCTTGCGCTCGAAGCCCTTGTGCTGGATCGTGACATAGTCGACGTTCGGCGCGCAGTCCCACTGCGGCAGCACCTCCTTGTTGGCGAGCGAGATCGACGGCGGGGGAAGTTGCGGCGGCGCCTTGGCGCGCGTCACCTCGGGCGTCCACTTCTTCGCGACGGGCGGGCGCACCGCAGGCACCGGCGATGGCGCGGCCCTCGCCATGCTCTTCATGCTCTCGCATTTCTCGGACAGTTGCGGGGGGCGAATCTGCTTCACCGCGAGCTGCCTTGCCATCGCGCTCGGCGCCCCGTGCTTGACGTAGGCGGCAATCAGGGCCTGCTGGACGTCGAGCTGCTCCTCGGACAGCTCGAAGATGCAGTCCTCGTAGATCTGGTCTCCCATCTGGCCGAAGAAATCGGCGATGTCGCCGGCGGCCGCGGTGGCGTCCGGCTTGGGCACCGGCGGCGTCTGCTGGGCACGGCTCTCGGCCACCGGCAGCAATGCCAGCATCGCCATCGTCGCGAACAGGGAGCTGCTGAGCCGAGCCTTCATTGCCGAGAGATACCTGGTCCCCATGCCGGTGCTTCCCCCCAGCCTCCCGACGCGTGCCCGCGCCGGGTGCGGTGTGACGCCCTCCTGCACCAGCCGCAACCCCTGGCGCAGAATTGCGACGGCAGAGTGGTGTTCCTGGGGCCGGAGCGGTTCGACAGCATTCACGTCGCCGGCCCCATCGTACCTGGCGCGGATACTTGCCGATTCGGCGGGAGAAAGTTCGGCACGCCCCGGGTTTTTTGTGCGAAAGGGCGCGCGAATCGCGACAAGGGGCGTCCTGCACCAGCAAGTCGCGTTGTTGCGGCCGCCGCGGGGCGGATACACCGCCCCTCGTCAGTCGGCCTTCCCGCTCTTGTCCGCAGACGCCTTCAGGGCCTCGCGCTCGACGATGCGGGCGATGTGGAAACGCTGAAAGTTCCTGTCCTGCTCGTAGAGCTTGTGACGGACCCAGACGAAAAGGTCATAGAACGTCAGCGGGCCATAGCTGAGCGGCAGGCGCTCGATGGCCTCCAAATCGCGCCCCCATTTGCCATCGAGGCCGGCGAGGTCGTCCTTGAAGAACACGACGGTGGGCGTGAAGATCACGCCCCAGCGTTCGGCCAGCGCCCGTTCCGACAGCACCTTGCCGTCGAAATCGGTGACCTCGCGCCCGCCCCACAGGTCGAGCTGCAGGATGGTGAAGTTCGCGCGCACGTACTCGTTGATGTAGCGCTGGGACAGCACGTCCTGGTGCAGCTTGGCGCAATAGGGGCAGCCACGCTGCTCGAAGATCACGGCAAAGCGCTTGCCCGCCGCCTTCGCCTCCGCGAAGTCCTCCCGCAGGTTGAGGAAGGAAAGCTGGAACCAGCTCTGATGGAAAAGGCCATCCTCTCCGCGCAGCGGCTCCACGCGCGGCGAGGCGGGGCCTGCCGGCGGCGGCAACGCCATGCGGGCGGCGTCGTCACCGGCTTGGCCCGGAGACGCGGCGAGGAGGCAGAGGACGATGGCAAACCAGGCGCGGCGCATGGCGGCAATGTAGGGCATTTCCGACGCCCGGTCTAAGTCCGCCGCCG
>DATFCC010000356.1:0-4458 GCA_035253505.1 Hyphomicrobiaceae bacterium | reverse complement strand
TGCAGGAGGTCAAAGCCTCGAACCGTCCGGAGTTCGGCCGCATGGGCGATCGGCTGGGCGAGGCGGTGGCGGCGCTGGGCGAGGCCTCGCGCTGGATGGGCGCGAACCTGCAGTCCAATCCTGAGGCGGCCATGGCCGGCGCCACGCCCTATCTGCGGCTGTTCGGGCTGGCGGCCGGCGGCACGTACCTCGCGAAAGGGGCCCTGGCTGCGGCGCGCGACGCTGCCGCAAGCGGGGGCGCCGAGGCCATCGCCGTCGCGCGCTTCTTTGCCGAGACGATCGCCACCGCGGCGCCGGGCCTCAAGGAGACGGTGATTGCCGGCGCCGATGCCACGCTGGCGCTGACGCCCGAGGCGCTTTCGGCATAAGGCATCGATGCCGCGCGGGGCAGGGATCGCGGATCTGTGGCGGGCACTGAGCGCGCGCTTCGGCGCGTGGCTGGTGGCGGCCAATGCGCTCACGCTGATGCTGCTGTCATGGACGCCCGGCAACTACATGGTCCGCACCAGCTTGTCAGGCCATCTCGAACATGCGCTTGCCTATGCGCTGTCGGGCGCGTTCATGTTCGCAGTCCTTCCCCGGCGATGCGCGAGCTGGCAGGTCGCGGCGGGGCTCGCCGTTTACGCCGGGATCCTCGAATGGGGGCAGATGCTCGTGCCGGGACGCCATTCCGCGTTCGAGGACTTCGCCTTCAGCGCCGCCGGCGGCATCATCGGCGTGTTCGCCTGTGCCGCGGCGCTGAGGCGGATCGAGAGCCGACCGCGTAGGGTGCAATAGCGAAGCGTATTGCACCTATCTCCGCCATCGGGGCAATACGGCTTCGCCTATTGCACCCTACACTCGGCGTGCCGCTTGCCCCGCTATTGAAGCGCGGCGATGTTCATGGCGCGGCCATAGCGGCGGCCGGCTTCCAGGAAATCCCCGTACTTGCGATGCACCGCCGTGTGCTGCACGGCCGCCAGCAGGATGCGCTCCGGATCGAAGCCGCGGTTCTTGCCGAAGTCCTCCAGGAGGCACTGGGCGATTTCCTGGTTGTGCGGATCGTTGCCGATGCGGCAGGCGGCGAGCGCCACCTGCTGGACGAGCGGCGCCCGGTCGGCACCGAGGGACAGATAGGCGCGTGACCAGGCGACGGCCTGCGGACCGTCGAGGGCGATGATCGCCGCGACGATCCGGTCGAGGAGCTGCGACGCGCTCAATGCCTCGGCGCCGGCCGGAAGCTTGGCGATCTTCTCCGTGCCGTCGCCCGTGCACCTCTGGTGGTGCGCGTTGCGGTTGAGGAAGGAGGCGGCCACGTAGAGCAGCTTCAGCCGCTGCGGATGCTCGAAGGTGTCGTAGAACCACCCCAGCGTATTGCAGTACTCATAGCAATGCTGGGAGATGGAGAAGTTGAGCTGGTCCTGGGTCTCGAGCAGAACCTGCGCGGCGCCGATCTGCAGGACGTCGAGGATCTGGCGCGGGCCCTTGCCGGCGAGCAGCAGCTTGCTCATGGCTTCCAGATAGGCGGGCTCGGGTTGGCGCAGCAGCACCTCGAGGAATGCCTCCGACTCCGACGCCGTCAGCGGCTCCGTGTTGCGCAGCAGCGCGCGCTCCTTGTCGGTCGTGCCGGCGTAGGGGATGGCTGAGATCTTCTGGGCTTCCAGATAGTGGGTGACGCAGTTGCAGGCCATCTCGTAGGTCGAGTACCAGCGCGGGCCGACGGCCATGTCGAGGGCACCCGCGTAGAGGATGGGGCGGGCATCGTCCCAGCCGACGGCGGTGCCGAGCTCCACCGTCGCGCGGGCGCGGTACGACTTGTGCCCGGTGGTGTAGGAGCGATTGAGAAAGGCCCGGTCCTGCACGTCGATGAGGCCGGCGAAGACGAGCTGGGCCAGCGCCTCGCGGCGATCCGCCTTGTTCTCCATGACGCCGAGGAACACGCGGTAGGCCTCGAGCACCTGGCCGCGATGCACCAGCGTCATCCATCGCTCCAGCTTTTCCTGCAGCGGGCCGTCGAGTTTCTCCGCGTCCTGGTCAGGCCAGTGCACGACCGGCGCCACCGGCGCACCCGTCGGCTTCATGCCGCGCGAGTAGTGCCCGGGCGCCTTGTTGATCTTCTGGTTCCAGATGTCGAGCCCGGTCGGGATGTACCAGACCGTCTGCGCCATCGGCAGCCCGGCCATCTCCTTGGGCAGCCAGCGGGAGAGATGCAGCGTGGCGCGAGCGCTGAGCAGGCAGTGGTCGTTGTTGACGAAGTTGACGAAGCCGTCGTCGATGCGCTCGTGATAGGGGACATGCGTGTACGGCCCGTGGATGCGCACGGCCTCGCGCAGCATCTCGTTCACGGGGCGGCCCAGACGCACCAGATCGTAATAGGCCTCGCTGGCGCCGACCTGATCGCGCGCGAGGATGCGGTCTTCCAGCTTGTCGTAGGTGGGCCGTGCCTGCAGGTCTGCAACTTGCGACGCGGCGGCGCGATCAGCCATCGCTTTTTCCTCCCTGCTCGAACAGGCGTCTGGGTCCGCGGGAACGGCTGCGGCCCGGCTTCTCGCCGACCAGAAGGCGCCAGTGTGTCACGCATGGTCGCAATCGGCGATAGGGCAGGTGCGCAGAGCAGGCGCGCATTGCCGGCCAGCCCGGCGCATGCACATCCACGGCAGCACGGGACGGTCGTTGTCACGGGCGGGATGCCGTGTGAAGCTGGCGCCTCGGCGATGCAGATCTCAGGAAGCCTTGCCATGTCCTACTTGAGCGGTGACGGCTGGCGTGCGCGCATCGGCATCGTGCTGCCGAGCGTCAACACGGTGATGGAGCCGTGGGCGCAGCGCACCGTCCCCGATGGGGTGAGCGCGCATTTCGCGCGCATGTTCATTCCCGACCTGACGACGCCGCAAACGCTGATCGAGATGGATCGCAGCGAGGGCATGGCCGGCATCCGCCAGCTTTCGAGCGCGAGGCCGCACGCGGTGGCCTACGGCTGCACCGCATCCAGCATCGTGCAGGGACTGGACTATGACCGGCACCTGCGCGCCGAGATCCAAGAAGTCTGCAAGGTCCCGGCGACGACCGCCGCACACGCAATTCTGGAAGCCGTGAAGGCGGTCGGGGCGCGCAAGGTGGCGGTCGTATCTCCCTATCCCGACGAGGTGGACGCGGCCGAGCACCGCTATTTTGCCGCTGCCGGGCTCGAGGTGCTGGGCGGCGCCAATCTCGGCATCTCCGACGGGTTCAGGCTCGCGGAGCCGGAGCCTGCACGCCTCTTCAAGCTCGGGCTCGACGGCTGGGACCCGGCTGCCCATGCGCTCATCATCACCTGTCTCAACACGCGTTCGCACGCGGTTGCCGCCGCGCTCGAGCAGGCGATCGGCAAGCCCGTCATCACCTCGACGCAGGCGACGCTCTGGCACGCGCTCAGGCTGGCGGGGGTGAAGGATGCGATCGCCGGTTTCGGCCGGCTGCTCCAGGAGCACTGACCCGCGTCCGCAGCGCCACGGGCGCGTGCTATTCCCGCGTGCCGGTGTTCCAGATGCGTATGACCCCGTCCTGTCCGGCCGAGATCAAGCGGTGCCCGTCCGGCGTGAAGGCGACGGCCTGCACCGCCCCTCCGTGCCCGCGATAGATGCGCCCCGGCCGGCCGCTGCGCAGGTCCCACAGCTTGACCTGCCCGTCGTCTCCGGCCGAGGCGAGCAGGCGATCCGTCGGCGAGAAGGCAACGGAGGTCACGCGGCCCTCGTGGGCCCGGAAAGAACGCTGCGCGCGCGAGGAGGAGGTGGACCACAGCCGCACCGAGCCGGCGATGCTGCCGCTGGCAACTGTCCGGCCGGCCGCCGACAGGTCGAGCGCCGTGGGCATCTCGCCATGGCCCCGCCAGGTGCGCACCAGGCCGCGCGTGTCGGTCCGCCAGAGCCGGATGCCCCCGTCCTGGCTGGCCGAGGCCACAAGCCCGGTCCAGCGCGAGCCGGCGATCAACTGCGTGGCCTCCGGGCCATCGACGATGGTGGCGGCCACAGAGGGGACGCGCACATCGAACAGGGCCACACCGCCGAGCTGGCTCGATGCAGCGAAGCGATCGGGATCGCCGCAGAATGCGACGGCCGTCACGGGGGCCGGCTGATGCTGGAAGGTTGCAACCTTCTGGGCGCTGTCGAGGTCCCACAACACGATGGCGCCGCCCTTGTGGCCGGTGAGGACGCGGCGGTCCTCCACGGCAATGGCCGTGGCGGCGCCCTCGTCGAGCTCGATGACGCGCACGAGCTGTCCGGAGCCGGCGTTCCAGATCTTGACGGTGCCATCGGCGCCGGAGGACACCAGCCAGCGCCCCTGATCGGCGGTGGCAAGGCCTGTGATCGCGCCCGAGTGGGCGGCGATGCGGGTCGTAGGCGCAAGGTCGGCAGCATTGCTCGAGACGACGCCGGCGCCCCGGTTTTCGACGTGGGGGAGCTTGTCCTGGTAGGCGACGGCCAGACCCGCGATGGCAAG
>DATFCC010000355.1:0-12830 GCA_035253505.1 Hyphomicrobiaceae bacterium | reverse complement strand
CCCTCCTTCAAGGTCTGCCAGAAGGGATAGGCCTCGTGCGTCGAGAACCGCGCCATGTTCTCGTTGGTCATGCGGAACGGGTAGGCATGCACCGGGATGGTGTCGTTGCCGCCCAGGAACGCCTCGCGTGCGATCGCGTAGATTTCCTCGATCAGCCCGTCCGTCATGGCGTAGCACCCGACGGACTTGCAGCCGCCGTGGATCATCAGATAGTCGCCGTTGCGCTTGTGCGCGCGATCGAACGAGTTCGGATAGCCGAGATTCAAGGCCAGATGGTACTTGGAATCCGGTTTCATCTGCTCGCGCGCGATGGCGTAGAAGCCCTCCGGCGCCTGCCGGTCGCCATACCTGATCTTCGGGCCGAGGTCGCCCGACCAGTTGCAGATGGGATAGGTCTTGAAGTGGTAGTAGTGGCCGTCGGCGCGCTGCTTCCAGATCTCGAGCTCGGACTCTTCCTTGAAGATGCGAATGAAGATCGGCGCCTGCGCGTCCATGCCCTTGGTGCCGAGGAGCATCATGGTGTCCTGCGACAGCGGGCGCAGGTGCGGCGCAAGGAAGATGCTGCTGGAGCCGCAGGATGCGAGCAGAAGCGCTGCCGCCGCCGCGAGCGCGGCACGTACGCGTGCAAGCGCAACCCCTGAGATGATCCGACTCATACGCTGTGCCCCAGGTCTGACGCCGATCACCAATGATTCCTAAAGGTTAACATTCGCTTAAGTGCGCTTGAAAGCCCTGGGCGGGAAGCTTCCACAGACTGTTGCAGGACGGCCGCAGTCTGCACTGCGGGCGCGACCGCGTGTGGGCAGGATTGGGGCGAATGTGGGGTGGCCGGACGGCCTACAGGCTGCGCCCGATCGCCAGGAATTTCTCGTGGCGCTGCCGGCGTATGGCCTCAGGGGTCATGCCGGCGAATTCGCGGTAGGCATTGGCGATGGCATCGCCGGTGCGCTTGAAGATGGCCGCCGTATCGCGGTGCGCCCCGCCGACCGGCTCGCTGATGATGGTATCGATGACACCGAGCGCCCGCAGGTCCTGGGCGGTCACCTTCATGTTGGTGGCCGCATCGATGGCGCGGGCCGCATCGCGCCACAGGATTGAGGCCGCCGCTTCCGGCGACGCCACGGTGTAGATGGCGTGCTCGAGCATGAGGACGCGGTTGGCGGTGGCGATCGCCACCGCGCCACCCGAGCCGCCCTCGCCGATGACCACGGAGACGATCGGCACGCCGAGCGAGAGGCATCGGTCGGTCGAGCGGGCGATCGCCTCGGCCTGCCCGCGTTCCTCTGCGCCGATGCCGGGATAGGCGCCTGCCGTGTCCACCAGCGTCAGCACCGGCATGCCGAACTTGTCGGCAATATCCATGAGCCGCACCGCTTTGCGGTACCCCTCGGGGCGGGCCATGCCGAAGTTGTGCTTGATGCGGCTCTCGGTATCGGAGCCCTTCTCGTTGCCGATAACCACCACCGGCCGGTCCTGGAAGCGGCCGACACCGCCCATGATGGCGGCGTCCTCGGCGTAGTAGCGGTCGCCGGCGAGCGGCGTAAAGTCGTCAATCAGGGCCTTGACGTAGTCGAGGCAGTGCGGCCGCTCCGGATGGCGCGCCACCTGCGTCTTCTGCCAGGGCGTGAGCTTCGCATAGACGTCGGTGAGCGCCTGCTGCGCTTTCTGCTCGAGCTTGGCCGCTTCCTCGGTCAGCGCCATGGAGCCCTCGTCGGTGTTGAGGGCACGAAGCTCCGCCACCTTGCTTTCGAGCTCCGCGATCGGCTTCTCGAAATCAAGGTAGGTGCGCACGGTGACGGGGCGGTCCATTGCTCAGTGCTGCCTTGCCATCCTGAGGGCCTTGTCCGGGCTCGACATTTCGGGGCCGGCCCTCCTCAAGTCAAGACGCCGCGCACCGGCCTGCCGTCGGGCTCGGCACGGTCCCGAAGGGATTAATACAGGTAAAGGGCGCCTGCCTGTAGCTGAATTGTGATGCAGCCCATGTTGCAGCGACAGCCTGGCCGGAAGCGCCCCATGCGGCCCGTCATCTCTTGCGGACCGCCAGGGGATGGTGCTCGAACACCAGCTTCTTGAGCCGCTCCTCCAGCACGTGCGTATAGATCTGCGTGGTGGAGATGTCGGCATGGCCGAGGAGTTGCTGCACCGAGCGCAGGTCTGCGCCGCGGTCGAGCAGGTGGCTCGCGAATGCGTGCCGCAGGACGTGAGGCGACACCCTGTCCTGATCGATGCCGGCGGCGACGGCCAGGTCCTTGAGCTCCTGCGCGAGCCGCTGGCGCGTGAGATGGCCTTGTGCGCCGCGGGAGGCAAACAGCCAGCGCGTGGCGATCATCGGCGCCACGTCGTCGTCCTCGCGCCCGACGCCGAGATAGCGATCGAGGGCGTCGCGCGCAGCGGGCGTCAACGGCACGATACGCTCGCGCCCGCCCTTGCCCTTCACGGCCAGGAGACGGCGGTCGCCCGTCAGGACCGAGCGCGGCAAGGTCACGAGCTCGCTCACGCGCAGGCCGGTGGCGTACAGCGTCTCGATCAGGGCATGCAGCCGCAGCGCCCGCACGCGCTCGCGGCCGCGTGTCTGCTCGGTCCGGACCCGCGCGGCCTCGATGAGGCGGTCCACCTCCGCCACCGAAAGCGTCTTGGGCAGCGGCCGTCCCTGCCTGGGGCCGGCCATGCCGACCGCAGGATCCTCGACGGCCACGCCCTCCGCCACCAGGAACTTGAAAAGCTGCCGGATGGCGGACAACCGCCGCGCGCGCCATGTCGGTGCCAGACCGGCCTCCGAGAGCTTGCGCATATGGGCTGCGACGTCCGCCGGCGCCGCAATGGCGAGCGTCACCGCGCGTGCTTCGAGGAACGCCAGAAAATCCTCCAGGTCGCGGCGATAGGCCTGCAGCGTGTTGACGGCGGCACCGCGCTCGGCCGCGAGCATCTCGAGGAACGCTTCCAGATGACGATGCTCTCCCCCCGCGTTCGCCATGGTTGACCTCAGCCGGAGGAGCGCGGCCATACCGCGATCAGCGCTTCGAGCGCCAACTGGCGCGCATCGTTCTCGAGGCCGATGCGCTTGAGGGCACGGATCGCATCCGCCAGGGCGAGCATATGGGCGCCCCGCGGGCCGCCCGCACCGAGCGTGCGCAAGACGAGCAGGATCGTCCGCCCGCCCTCGCCGCGCCCGCTCGCCTGCGCCAGATCGGCCAGCACGCCGGTCTCGGGCAAATATCCATCCGAAGGTTGCGGCGTGCGCCCCGCCGCCTCCCAGAGGCCCATCGGCACGTCGATGTCGAGTGCATCGAGCACCGTGGCGAGGCGATGCAGGGTGGAGGCGTCGAGCCTCCCCTGCAAGGCCATCTCCTCCATGGCCGCGAGCGACGGCGGCCGGCCGGTGCGGCGGGCGGGGTCGGCGACGTCGATGAGCGCACGCCATTGACGCAGACCCGCCCGGTCGGCCCAGCTTCGCGCCTGCTCGTACTGGCCCGCCAGCAGGCCGGCTTCGATCATCGGCTCGGCAGCCCGGCCAAACTCCCTCGGCGGTGGCCCGGCCGCAAGCAGCGGCGCCACCGCGCGCGCCATCTGCAGGTGTGTGCCCATGCGGTGCGCATCCTCCAGGAGCCCGCGCAGGAAGCGCACCCGCTGCTCGGGCGCGCGTGCAGCCTCGATGGCCTGGAAGTAGAGGGCCCGGCGCATCGGCTCGGACGAGCCGGCAGCGGGACGGGCGCCGGCGAGCGGCTGGCGGCGGTAGATGTCGGCCAGCGCCTCGGGTGGGAGCACGTTGAGAGCCAGAGCGCGCTCCGCTGCCGCGACGCGCACAGGCGCATCCGGCTGCCCGCTGTCGGCCAGCACGGCGACCAGCGCGGGTTCGGCCTGGCCGAGAATTTGGGCGACATTGACGGGGCCTAGCAGCTCGAGGAAGCGATAGTCGAGGAGCAGCACGCGGGCCGGCAGCGCGAGCCTCGGCTTGCTGCCCGCAGCGAAGGCGGCAAGCACCGCCAGCGGCAGCTCCGCCTCCAGCCCGTCCTCGCGCGCGAGGTCCGCGGCCAGGCCGGCCGCCTTCGCATCACCTGCGACCGCCGCGCAATAGCCCGACAGCAACTGCGCCTCGCTCCTCAGCCGGCCTGGCAGACCGGAACCGGGCGCCAGCAGGGTGGCGATCTCCTTGCAGCCGACCTCACGCCGGCCCATCCCGATATCGCGGCGCGCACGCAGGGTCGCAACGACCGGGCCCTGGACCGGGCTCCCGTTCATCACCGTTTCCATTTCCGCGAGCAGCCCGGAGCGGTAGAGCGCCTCCAGCCGCAGAGCCACGAAGTGATCGGCGGCGGCGCCTGCGGGAGGTGCGGCCGAGGACAGCAGCATGCGCCGCCACAGGCCGTGCAGCGCCGGCGAGCGCGGCGGCAGCTCGAGTTGTGCCAGCAGCGCCTCCAGCGCCGCAAGATCGATGCCGCGCCAGAGCTCGAAGGGCAGCCCCGATGCGTCCGGCGCCATCAGCGGCGCCAGCTCGCTTTTCTCCACGACGCCCGCGCGCGGCGACACCCAGCGCGTCGCCTCGCCGCGACCCGGATGGGGCTCGCGTTCGCGGACCGGTTCTGCGGCGACGGGAGCCGGACGCTCCCCCGAGCGCGCTGCGCCGGCGGGCGGCCGATCGTTGGTGCGGAAAGGGCTCCAGCCGTCCTCGGCGAGTGTCGCCGACGCGGGCACGCATACGATCGGCGCGAGCAGCAGGCCCAGGCGCAACAGCAAAGCGGTGAGTGATAGGGCACGCATGCGTTATCGCCGCCGCGCAGGATGAGCAAGGAGACCGTCGGCTGGAGCTGGAGCTAGCGGCGCACCTTGATGCCCGGCACGGGCGTGGCTGTCTCCTTCGGCACGGGCTCGAAGAACACGGACACGAAATACAGTCCGCCGTAGAAGACCCCGCCGATCACCGCCACGGCCACCAGGAACCGGAAGAGGCTTGGCATGTGGCGAAGCTGCTCCTTGGCCTGTATGGTCCAAACGCAAGGTGACGCCATTATGTCGCCGCTGCGCCGGCTGGCGGCCGGGTTCCCTGCGCGTGCCGCCTCCCGCTGCAAGGTCCTGCTGCGCCGTAGGAAAACGGCAACGACGCGCCGCCGGCTGTGGCGAAGGGAACATGAGGCATGTGATGATCCGATTCGGGCTGCGAAGCAAAAGCGACAAGACCCTGGCGGAGGCCGTGCAGGCCGTCCGCTCGGCGCTCGGGACGCGCTCGATCGTGCTCGTCGGCATGCCCGGCAGCGGCAAGACGGCGGTCGGGCGCAGACTGGCTGCCCGGCTGGCGCTCGGCTTTGCGGACGCCGACGAGGAGATCGAGCGCGCGGCAGGAAAGCCCATCACGGACATCTTCAAGGAGCACGGCGAGGCCTACTTCCGCGAGGGCGAGCGCAAGGTCATCGCCCGCCTGCTGCGGGCCGGCCCGCAGGTTCTGGCCACCGGCGGCGGAGCCTTCATGTCGGTCGAAACCCAGGAGAACATCCGCCGCGACGGCATCTCGGTATGGCTCAAGGCGGAGCTGCCGCTGCTGCTCCGGCGCGTCCTGAAGCGCAGCAACCGCCCGCTGCTCGCCGACGATCCGGAAGGCGCCATGCGCCGGCTCATGGAGGCGCGCTATCCCACCTACGCCAAGGCCGATATCACGGTGGAAAGCCACGACCTGCCGCACGAGGCGATCGTTGCCGAGGTGGTTCGGGCGCTGGCTGCGAATACCATCCTTGGCCGACCTGCGAGCCTGACCGCCTCCGAGGGAGAGCCCAGTTGAACGCGCCCGAAGGCCATCACGTGGTCAGCATCCCCGTGGCGCTCGGCGAGCGCTCCTACGACGTGCTCGTGGGTCCCGGGCTGACGGCGCGCGCCGGCGAGCTGATCAAGGACCGCGTCGGTCCGGTCAAATGCGGCATCGTCACGGACCGGACTGTCGCGGCGCACCACCTGCCGGCAGTGGAAGCAGCGCTGCGCGGCGCCGGGATGCTCGCGGGCACGGTCACGATCGAAGCCGGCGAGTCCGCCAAGAGCTTTCCGGTGCTGGCGTCGCTCTGCGAGCGCCTGCTCGGCATGGGCCTGGAGCGGCGCGACTGCATCGTCGCGCTCGGTGGGGGGGTGATCGGCGACCTTGCGGGGTTCGCGGCCAGCATCGCGCGCCGGGGCGTCGCCTTCGTGCAGATGCCGACCACTTTGCTCGCGCAGGTCGATTCATCCGTCGGCGGCAAGACGGCGATCAACACGGCCCAGGGCAAGAATTTGATCGGCACCTTTCACCAGCCGCGGCTGGTTCTTGCCGATACCGACCTGCTGTCGACCTTGCCGGCACGCCAGTTCCGCGCCGGCTACGTCGAAGCCGCCAAGTTCGGCCTGCTCGGCCACGCGGACTATTTCGCCTGGCTGGAGCAGAACGGCGCGGCCGTCTTTGCTCGTGACGAGGCGGCACTCACGCACGCCATCGCGGTGGCGGTGCAGGGCAAGGCAGGCATCGTCGCCCGCGACGAGACCGAGACGGGCGAGCGCATGCTCCTGAACCTGGGCCACACCTTTGGCCATGCACTCGAGGCCTGGGCCGGGTTCTCGGAGCGGCTGCTGCATGGCGAGGCCATCTCCATCGGGATCTGCCTGGCGTTTCGCCTGTCGCAGGAGCTGGGCTTCGTCGGCAACAACAGCGTCGCACGGGTGGAGGCCCATTTCGCCGGGCTCGGCTTGCCGACCCGGATCGCCGACATACCAGGCAGCGCCGCACCGGAGCCTGGAACCCTGGTCGCGATCATGGGTCAGGACAAGAAGGTACGCGAGGGCCGGCTCACGCTGATTTTGGCGCGCGGCATCGGCGAGGCGTTCATCACGCGCGACGTGCCGGCCGGCACGGTGCACGATTTCCTCGCGCGCCAGATCGACGGCTCCGCCGGAGCGCCGTGAGACCCGGAACGCGGCGACATGCTATGAGTTGATCGAGCGCGAGCCCGGCCGCACGGCCGGCCGCGATATCTGCCGTCACGGGCAGCAACCTCTATTCTCCGAGCCCTGCATGGACGTGGAAGTCAGTCTGCTCGAAGTCGGCCTGATCGTCGTCTCGATCGTGGTGCTGCTCGTACTGTCGGCCTTCTTCAACGGCAGCGAGACGGCGCTCACGGCGGCCTCCCGCGCGCGCATGCACGCCCTCGAGAATGAGGGAAACCGCAAGGCGCAGCTCGTCAACCGCCTGCTGCGGCACCCGGCGAAGATGATCGGCGCAGTCCTGCTCGGCAACACGCTGGTCGACATCCTCGCTGCCTCGCTCGCGTCGGGCCTTGCCGTCCTGCTGATCGGACCGGCGGGTGTCGCCTATGCCACGGCCATCATGACACTGCTGATCGTGATCTTCTCGGCCGTGCTGCCCAAGACCTATGCGCTCGCCTTCGCCGACCGCGTCGCCCTGTTCGTGGCGCCCATCATGCGCGTCATCATCGTCCTGCTCAGCCCCTTCACGGCCGCCATCCAGTTCATCGTCCGCCAGTTCCTGCGTTTGACCCCGAGCAAGCGCGACGACGCCGCCAACATCCTCGCCGCGCAGGAGGAGATACGCGGCACCATCCAGCTCCAGACCATCGGCGGAGCCGTGCCCAAGGGCGACGCCGCCATGCTGGGCGGGGTGCTGGACCTGCGCAGCCTGCAGGTGCTCGACATCATGGTCCATCGCACCAAGATGCAGACCATCAGCATCGACGATCCGCCCGAGAAGGTGGTCGAGGAGGTGCTGAAAAGCCCGCACACGCGCCTGCCGGTTTGGAAGGACGAGCCGGAAAACATCGTCGGCGTCGTGCACACCAAAGACCTGCTGCTGGCCCTCTCGCGCAGCGGCTGGGACGTGGCGAAACTCGATATTCCGGCGCTGGCGGCCCAGCCCTGGTTCGTACCCGATGCGACCAGCGTTCCCGATCAGCTCAACGAGTTCCTCAAGCGCAAGGCACAGCTTGCTCTCGTCGTTGATGAATACGGCGAGGTGCAGGGCCTCATCACGCTCGAGGACATCCTCGAAGAGATCGTCGGCCAGATCGCCGACGAGCACGACGTGCAGGATGTGGCGATCCGCGTGCAGCCCGACGGATCCGTCAACGTCGATGGCACGGTGGCGGTGCGCGATCTCAATCGGCACATGGATTGGTCGCTGCCCGACGAGGAGGCCACCACCATCGCCGGCCTCGTCATCCACGAGGCGCAAACCATTCCCGAGCCCGGCCAGGTGTTCACGTTCTACGGCTACCGCTTCGAGATTCTGCGCAAGAGTCGCAACAAGATCACAGCGATCCGAGTCAGGCCGGTGAGCGCAACCGACAAGCCCGTGCGGCGCGACGTGCGCAGCGTTCGGCCCGAAGCAAGCTGATCACTCCCGCGGAAAAAATTCGCGCTTCGCTGAAACCGGCCGCATTCATTCGTCGTTCATGTGACGGGCGCGATCATCGCCCGGTCGGGGCACGCTATAGATCAAGAGTCGGAGGATCCGCCTTTTTCGGCGAAATTGCCGTCGAATCAGGAGCCGGCTGCCGATCCGTCGCTGCATCGATGGTGCTTGGCACAAACATGGAGCTCAGTATGACTCGCAAGTTGCTTCTCACCTTGGCGGGCGCCGCCGCAGGTGCGTTCATGATGTACGGCTCGGCCCAGGCGGCCGCTCCGACGGGAACCGGCTCCCTCGATGCACTCAGGATTCTGGGCGCCGAGCAGAGCCAAGTCGAGCAGGCTCGCTGCTGGCGCCGGTGCTGGCGCCATCGCGGTCACTACCACTGCCGCCGTTATTGCCGCCGCCGCTGGTGGTAATCGGTCGGCGACCGTTGCCATTATCCGGCTCTGCGCGCTTGCCGATTTCCGGCAGGCGCTGCGGGGCCGGTTGTTTTTTTGGGCTTTGACGCGCCAGAGCCGCATTGTCATCGCGGCAAGGCGGCCCCATAATAGCGTCGGGAGGTTGGCGGTGGACGTGTCCCTCGCCAACCGGGTCAGGTCCGGAAGGAAGCAGCCCTAACGAGCCCGATGCGGGTCGCTCGTCCAGCCTCCCACTCCCACGCCAGCGAGCGCCGCCGGGTTGGAGCGGCGCTTCGCGCGATAAGATGGTGGCCGCGCCACGGGCTGGTCCGGACGACACCGCGCCAAGTCTGCGTTCTGCACCGGCAGATTGGTGGATGCCCGCGGCAAGCCCCGCTATGTACAGGTTCGAAGCCGCCCGGACACCCGGTGCCGCTTTGCGGGGTGCAGGGGGATCGGCCTTCGAAGCGTTGTAATCGGCATGGCAAGACGGAAATCCAGCTCAGATCCCGGCGACGGTCGGACGGCAGGCGACACGCCGGAGAAGGCGACACCTTACGTCGTGCTGGCGCGCAAGTACCGCCCCGCCGCCTTCGATGGCCTGATCGGCCAGGACGCCATGGTGACGACGCTCAGGAACGCGTTCGCCACCGACCGCATCGCGCAAGGCTACATGCTCACGGGCGTGCGCGGCGTCGGCAAGACCACGACCGCGCGCATCCTATCGCGCGCGCTCAACTATGAGCGCGATGGCGTCGACAAGCCCACCTTCGACATGGCCGAGTTCGGCCGCCACTGCGCGGAGATCATGGAGGGCCGTCATCCGGATGTGCTGGAGATGGATGCTGCCTCCAACACCGGGGTCGACAACATCCGCGAGATCATCGAGAGCGCCCGCTACAAGCCGCTGATGGCACGCTACAAGGTGTACCTCATCGACGAGGTGCACATGCTGTCGAAGGGGGCGTTCAACGCCCTGCTGAAGACGCTGGAGGAGCCTCCTGCACACGTGAAGTTCATCTTCGCCACCACCGAGGTGCGCAAGGTGCCGCTGACCGTGCTGTCGCGCTGCCAGCGCTTCGACCTGAGGCGCGTCGAGGTGCCGGTGCTGATCGGGCACTTCAAGAAGATCATCGCCGAGGAGGGCGGCGAGGCCGACGAGGAGGCATTGGCCGCTATCGCGCGGGCCGCCGAGGGCTCGGTGCGCGACGGGCTGTCGCTGCTCGACCAGGCGCTGGCGATGAGCGCCGGCAAGGTGAACCTGGAGCGCGTGCGCGACATGCTGGGCCTCGCCGACCGGGGCCGCATCTTCGATCTGCTCGAGAAACTCCTCGGCGGCGCAACCGGAGAAGCGCTTGCCATCTTCGCCGGCCTGCACCGCGACGGCGCCGAGCCGGCCCAGATCCTGTCCGACCTGGCCGAGGCGGTGCATACGACGACGCGCGCCAAGACGCTCGGGACGGCAAATGCGGGTGAAGCCCTCTCCGGCGACGAGCGGCGGCGCGCCACAGGGCTCGGCCAGCGCCTCTCGGTGGCGATACTGGCGCGTGCCTGGCAGATCCTGCTCAAGGGGCTGGAGGAGCTCGCCAACGCGCCCAACCAGGCGGCGGCCGCCGAAATGGTTCTGATCCGCCTTGCTTATACGGCCGACCTGCCCGCCCCGGCCGATATCATCAATGCGCTCGGCGGTGCCCAGCGCGCCCCGGCGAGGCCAGCGGAGGCACCGGCCGAGAAGCGGCCGTCGGCGCGCGCACCCGTGAGCGCGCTGGAGCCGGCGGAGGAAGACGATAGCCTCGCCGACGACGACATCGGCCCCCTTGCGGATGCGGCATCCCCTGCGCCCATCGTGCGCACGTTCGAGGACGTGGTGGCGCTCGCGAGCGAGCGCCGCGAGGCGAAGCTCAAAGTCCACCTGGAAGAGCATGTCAGCCTGGTGCGCTTCGATCCTGCCGGCAGCATCGAGCTGCATCTGCTTGCGGGAGCGCCGAAGGAGCTTGCCAACGAGCTGCGCGAGAAGCTCAATCAGTGGACGGACAAGCGCTGGATGGTGGCGCTGAGCAAGACGCCGGGAGCCGTGGCGCTGGGCCAGGCGCAACGCGACCGTCAGGCCGCCGAGATCCGCGATGCCGAACAGCATCCGGCCGTGGCGGCCATCCTGCAGAAGTTCCCCGATGCGCAGGTGACGAGCGTACGGACCCTGACCGATACGCCGACGGACGAAACCGGGACGGGATAGCCAGCCGCCGATCCGGCGGCGGCCGCGCGCCCCGAGACGTTCCTCCCCGCCAGGGGAGACGAGAACGTCCTGCCGGGATCAGGCGGCCGGCTGCTCGCTCTGCACCTTGCGCACCTCGCGGCGCAGCTTCTGGCAACGCGGCGAGAGCTCGTCTTCTTTCGCTTTGAGGAGGAAGGCGTCCAGGCCACCCCGGCTCTCCACCGTCTTCAGGGCGTGCGCGCTGATGCGCAAGCGCACCTTGCGCTGCAAGGCGTCGGAGATCAGCGTCACGTCGCACAGATTTGGGCGGAAGGTGCGCTTGGTCTTGTTCTCGGCGTGACTGCGCAACTGGCCGGACATGGGCAGCTTGCCCGTAAGCTCACATCGGCGGGTCATGAAAGGCTCCTGTCGCCGGCCATCGCGAAAGTCCGCAGGCATATCGGCGCTCGCGCGCCGTTCTATACGAGAGAGCCCGCACGTCAAGGCTCCCGGCGCCGCTGCGGCTCGCTCCTGCCGCGCCTGTCTGTGTATTTTGCATCCGGGACTGTCCGCGATGCGACATACAAATGACTTAAAAGCCGATAGCCTGAGGGTGCGGGGCCAGCAGTATTGCATTTCTCGGTTTACGGGACGGCGGCATGGCGTTGGGGCTGGGGTTTGTAGGCCGGAGGATAGCCGCTCTGGTGGCATGTTGGCTGGCCTTGACGGGGGCCGTCGCCGGATTTTCCCGACCCGTCGCGGCCCAAGGCTGGCCGGCCGACATTCGCGCCCTCTACGAGATCAACTTCAACGGCTTCACCGTCGGCAGCTTCGAGTTCCAGTCGCAGGCGGAGAGCGAGAGCTACACCCTTACCGCGAATGCACAGTTCTCCCTGCTGCTCGGCGCCTTCAGCTGGAAGGGCGCCACGCGCAGTTTCGGCTCGATAGCCGATCAAGGCCCGTTGCCCGCCTCCTTCTCGTTCGGCTTCAAAAGCACCATGCGCGGCGGCTCCACCCGGCTCGGCTTTACCGGCAATACCGTCACCAGCGTCACCAACCTGCCGCCGCCGTTCGCCGACGTGCCGACCATTCCGCTGCGCGAGCAGCACCTCAAGGGTGTCGTCGATCCGCTGACGGCGATCATGGTGCTTTCGCGCGGACCTGCTGCCGACCCCTGCGACCGGCGCATTCCAATCTTCGATGGTCGCGAGCGCTTCGATCTGATCCTGAGCCGAAAAGGCCAGATACGCGTCACCGAGCAGTCGCCGAGCGGCCAGCCCGCCGTGGCGCAGGTGTGCCGCATCCGCTACCTGCCCATCGCCGGCCACCGGATCGACAACGACACCAAGTTCATGGCTGCGAACGAGGGCATCGAAGTGGCTCTCAGGCCGGTGCCGAGCGCCAACGTATCGGTGCCATATCAGATCAGCATCCCGACCATGGCAGGCACCGCCACCATCGTATCGCGCCGAGTGGAAATCGTGTCGCCGGGCAAGCCGCAGATTGCCATGCTCTATTGAGGCCGGCACCCTCGCCGCCGATGGCTGCCGCCCATGCGTCGATCCGTCGACTATGCCGCCGCACAGGTGCAGGCATTTTCTGGCGCAGGCCCTTGATCTTGGCGCACCACTCTGCAATGCCTCCGGCACTGCCTCGCCTGCATTGAGGACCGCGAATGAGCCTCGACATCGCAGCCCGTATCCGCAACGTGACGGCCGTGCTCGGCCCCACCAATACGGGCAAGACGCATCTGGCCATCGAGCGCATGCTGGGGCACGACAGCGGCCTCATCGGGCTGCCGCTGCGCCTCCTCGCGCGCGAGGTTTACGACAAGATCGTCGGCCGCGCCGGTGCGGGAAGC
>DATFCC010000354.1:0-13198 GCA_035253505.1 Hyphomicrobiaceae bacterium | reverse complement strand
GACGAAGCCGATACCGGCGCCGATGTAAGGCGAGAACAGGCCGCGCGGCAGGATGTCGATGTAGCCGTTGGCCATCACCACCGTACTGGTGATCGTAAGTGTATCGGTTACCCTACCAGCAATTGTGTTGCCGGCGTTGGTGGACGCATAGGAATAGCGAGCGTTGACTGTGTCGGCCTGTCTGCCGCGAAAATCAATGGTGACGTCGCCGCGCAGGTGCCTCGTGAAGTATGCGCCCAGACCCAGCGAGCCCATGAAGGCGTCATCAAGTTCATGCCTTATGGACTGAAAGGGCGCCTGGCCGAAATCAAACTGCGTCCCGTTGAAGGGCGGGCCGTCGAGGCCGAACCGGAAGCCGTTCTCCGAGAACGACGGCGTGCTCATGGCGGTGCCATAGCCGATGTCGCCGCGGAAATACCAGGTGAAGCCCTCCTCCACGGGGATCGGGGCGGGGACGGGAATGGGCGCGGGCACGGCGACGGCATCCTTCATGCCGCCGTCGTAGACGATGTCTCCGCCGGCCGAGGCGGCGTGGGTTCCGGCGGCGAGCAGGCCGAGCGCGGCGAGAGCGAGCTTCAGCTTCATGACGTCATTCCCCTGCCAGTCCGGCCAGGCTGCACGCATGCGACCCGGCGTGTTGGACGCAATCTGCTCACTGGAGAGTCGGCCGGGGAACGAGGTACACCGGTGCGACGATTGCGGCGGACGCCCAGGAATGCCGCCGGTACACACAAGGACTGCTCGCCGGAGAGACCGGCCGCGCAGCGTGCTGCCGGCGGGTCTCTCCCTGTCCCATGGGCACCGGCAGCCGAAGCCGTCGAGCCCTACTCGGTCCTGCCGGATCGCGTCGTGAAATCCGGCGACGGCCGCCAGCGGATGCTTCAGCCGCAAGGCAGCGCAGAGTTCTTCCGCGGCACGCTGTGGGCGCAATCCGATTGCCGCCCCACTGTGCACGCACGTTAGGTACTGTGGAGGATCGTCAACGACTCTTTATGAAGGGTTAAAGGTTGCCACCGCACGGAACACGCCGTGGCCCCCGCGCCGCATGCTCCTGCCCTCAATTGGGCCGAGGCTCGGGTCCGCGCGGAGCAGACGCGATCTCGGGATGAGGGAGGCAGCGGAGGGTCCTCGGCTTTTGTGCTGGACGGCCGCGGGATGACCCCGGCGGAGCACCGCCGCAACTCCACCTCGATCCGGGATGGCGCTAAGCCGCCTGGGCCGCCTTGCGCACGGCCTCGGCGATGTCGCCCACTACCACCTGTACGAGGCGCTCGTCGTCACCCTCGGCCATGACGCGAATCACGCGTTCCGTGCCCGACGGGCGGATCACCAGCCGGCCGGCCAATCCCAGCCGGTCCTTGCCGCGCGCGATCGCCTGCTTGACGAGGTCCTGCTCCAGCGGCGTGCCGTCGGCGTAGGGCACGTTCTCCAAGACCTGCGGCAGGCGCTCGAACCGTTTGCATACGTCGCTGACGGGCTTGTCCGTGCCGGCGACCACCGAGAGCACCTGCAGCGCCGTGACGAGGCCGTCACCCGTGGTGGTGAAATCGGACAGCACGATATGGCCCGACTGCTCGCCGCCGACGTTGTAGCCGTGCTTGCGCATGTGCTCGACGACGTACCGATCCCCCACGGGGGTGCGCACCATCGCCAGGCCCAGCCCGCCCAGGTAGCGCTCGAGACCCAGGTTCGACATGACGGTAGCTACAACGCCACCCGCGGTGAGCTTGCCGCGCCGGTGCCAGCTTTCAGCGATGACAGCCAGAATCTGGTCGCCGTCGACGATGCAGCCCTTCTCGTCGACGATGACCACGCGGTCGGCGTCACCGTCCAGCGCCACGCCGATGTCGGCGCGCATCTCGCGGACCTTGTCGCACAGTGCCGCGGGCGATGTGGTGCCGCACTTGAGGTTGATATTGTGGCCGTTGGGCTCCACGCCGATGCGGATGACCTCGGCGCCCAGCTCCCACAGGGCCTCCGGCGCCACCTGGTAGCCGGCGCCGTTGGCGCAATCGACGACGACGCGCAGGTCGTTGAGGCGGATGTCGCGGGGCAGGGTGCGCTTGGCGTACTCGATATAGCGTTCCTGCGCGCTTTCGATGCGCTTGGCACGGCCGATCCTGTCAGCGGGCGCCAGCAGGTCGGCGGCCGGTGCCGACATCAGCTCCTCGATCCGCGCTTCGGTCTCGTCGGACAGCTTGTAGCCGTCCGGATCGAACAGCTTGATGCCGTTGTCCTCGGAGGGGTTGTGGGAGGCCGAGATCATGACGCCGAGGTCGGCGCGCAGCGAGCGCGTCAGCATGGCGACGGCCGGCGTCGGCATCGGCCCCAGCAGGAACACGTCCATGCCGACGGCGGTGAAACCCGACATCAGGGCCGATTCGATCATGTAGCCGGACAGGCGCGTGTCCTTGCCGATCACCACCCGGTGCCGCCGCTGTCCGCCGTTGGAGAAGAGCTTGCCGGCAGCCATGCCGACCTTCAGAGCGGCTTCCGACGTCATCGTCGGGCTGTTGGCGCGTCCGCGAATGCCGTCGGTGCCAAAATACCGGCGCGACATGGCTCCCCCTTTGTCGCTCGCCGCGGGTCCGGGTGCGCAAGCCTCCCGTGCGGCCGGGTCCCCGTTGCCTGGCGATCCCATCCTGCCTCCTGGCCCAGGATAGCACCAAATCTTGCGGCGCAGATGCAACGCCAATGTGTCTTGCTAGCCGAGTCTCGAGCGAGCCGGCCAGGATTTCCGTGTCGGCGGCGGGGCAAATCCCCTGTTACCGGCTCTCACGAGGCTACGTCCAAGGTTCGGCCAATTCGCGGCACTGCCAGGATCGAAGGGGCGTGTGCCGCACGGC
This sequence comes from Hyphomicrobiaceae bacterium, assembly GCA_035253505.1. Taxonomy (GTDB): domain Bacteria; phylum Pseudomonadota; class Alphaproteobacteria; order Rhizobiales; family Hyphomicrobiaceae; genus AWTP1-13. The sequence goes on along the minus strand of DATFCC010000354.1, from coordinate 10,352 downwards.
GCAACCCAAGCGCGGGCTTGGGCGTTACCTCACGGTGCCAACCGCACGGCGTTCGACCATCCATGTCCCTGGAAACGACTGCAGAAGAGCCGAGCCGGCAATCCTCGGCATGGGCGTTCCTTATCCGCGCCAAGCGGTTCTGGCAGGGGCCGGACCGCCGCAAGGCCTGGCTATGGACCAGCGCCGCTCTGGTGCTGATCTTCGCCAATCTCGCGGTCAACATCGGCATCAACCGTTGGAACAAATGGTTCTTCGACGCCCTGGAGCAGAGGGATGCCGCGGCACTGTTGCCGCTGATCGGCATCATCGTGCTGCTGGTGGGCCTGGGGGCCGCCTTTGCCGTCGCGATGATGAGATGCCGCATGACCCTCCAGGTCGTCTGGCGCGCGTGGCTGACGGGCGAGCTTCTGGGCGGCTGGCTGTCGGAGCAGCGCTACTATCGCCTCGCCGTCACCGATGAGGAGCAGATCAACCCCGAATACCGCATCGCCGACGATGTGCGCCTCGCATCCGAGCCGGTGGTCGAGTTCGTCGTCGGCTTCATCAACGCGCTGCTGGCGGCCGTGGCCTTCATCGGCATCCTGTTCACGGTTGGCGGCTCGCTGACCGTCGTCGTCGGCGGCGCGACGCTCTGGATTCCCGGCTATATTGCCATCGCCGCGGTGATCTATGCCGGCACGGTATCCGGCCTGACGTATCTGATCGGCAATCCGTTGGTTGGTCGAGTTGCCGCCAAGAACGAGGGCGAAGCGCAATTCCGCTATGAGCTGACGCGGGTGCGCGAGAACGCGGAGAGCATCGCGCTCATCAAGGGCGCCGATGACGAGCGCGCGCAGCTCACCGAAACCTTCGGCGAGCTCGTGAGGCGCTGGATGAGCGTGGTGCGCCAGCATAGCCAGCTCACCTGGCTGCTCAACAGCAATACCTTCTTTGCGCCGATTTTTCCGGTGCTGCTTGCCACCCCCAAATATCTCGCCGGCGAGCTGACCCTTGGCTCCGTCATGCAGATCGCGGCGGCGTTCACGGCGGTTCTCACGGCCCTCAACTGGTTCGCCGACAACTTCATCAGGCTCGCCGAATGGTCGGCATCGGCCAAGCGCGTCGACGAGCTCTACAGCGCGCTCGACGAGATGGACGACGAGGCGGGCCGCATGGCCGCCATCGTGGTCGAGAACACCAGCGGAAACGCCATCCAGCTGAGCGATCTCTCCATCGTCCACCGCGATGGCCGGGTGGTCATCGACAGCGCCGACATCACAGTAAAGCCCGGCGAGCGCGTTCTGCTCGGCGGCGAGTCGGGCTCCGGCAAGAGCACATTGATCCGGGCGATTGCCGGCCTTTGGCCCTGGGGAGAGGGACGAATCCTTCTGCCGGCCGGTGCCAAGCTCGCGTTCGTGCCGCAGCGGCCATACATCCCCCTCGGCACGCTGCGCGATGCCATCGCCTATCCCGTGGAAGGCAAGCTGCTCAAGGACGAGCGTGCCCGCGCCGTGCTCAAGGATGTCGGCCTCGCCTATCTCGCGTCCAAGCTCGACGATCCCGACGAGCGGTGGGACCAGAGCCTGTCGGGTGGAGAGCGCCAACGCGTTGCCTTCGCCCGGCTGCTGATCGAGGAGCCCACGATCATCATCATGGATGAGGCTACAGCGGCCCTCGATGTGGACAGCGAATTTCGGTTGTTGACTCTGCTGTTCGAGCGCCTGCCGGACGCCACCATCTTCAGCGTCGGCCATCGCCCGGGGCTGCAGGAGCTGCATAGCCGCATACTGACCCTGCAGCGGCGCCCATCAGGCGGCCGCATCGTCCAGACGAAGACACAGGACCGTGACGCCTGGAAGCGCTTGCGCGGTGCTGCCCTACGCATGCTGCGCCGACCGTCGGCGGGAAAATCGGCATCCGAAACAAAGAAGGCATCGTGATCCGGCTGGGGCGGCGGCAAGAGAGAATCAAGCCGCGCGGAAGAGGCGTATGGCCTCGTCGCACTCGAACAGATAGAGGAGCAGCCGCAGCGCCTGACCGCGCGGCGACGTCAGGTTGGGATCCTGGGACAGCACGAGGCGTGCGTCGTCCCGCGCAGCCGCCAGCAGCTCCTCGAAATTCGGCACGGTGGCGACGCGGAACTCCGGCATACCGCTCTGACGGGCCCCCAGCACCTCGCCGCCGCCCCTCAGCTCCAGGTCTTTCTCGGCGATCTTGAAACCGTCTTCCGTCGCTTCCATCATCGCCAGCCGCTGACCCGCCGCCTCCCCCAGCGGCGCCTTGTAGAGCAGCATGCAGAAGCTCTCGCGGCTGCCGCGCCCCACTCGGCCGCGCAACTGATGAAGCTGGGCCAGCCCGAAGCGCTCGGCATGCTCGATGACCATGATGTTGGCGTTGGGCACGTCCACGCCGACCTCGATCACCGTGGTCGCGACCAGGATCTTGAGCATGCCTGCTGAAAACGCGGCCATCGTGGCGTCCTTGGCCTTGTCGCTCACCGCGCCGTGCAGCAGGCCCACCGCGTTGCTTCCGAAGATCTGCGACAGGTGCGCGTGACGCTCCTCGGCCGCGGCGAGCTCCGACTTGCCCGAGCTCTCGATCAGCGGGCACACCCAGTAGACCTGTGCGCCCTCGGCGAGCTGGGCACGCAGCCGCTCGATCAGCCGCTCGATGGCGTCGACGGGAAGCGATCGCGTCACGATCGGTTTGCGGCCCGCCGGCTTCTCGGTCAGCTTGGAGACGTCGAGATCGCCGTAATGCGTCATGAGCAGCGTGCGTGGGATCGGCGTGGCGGTCATCACCAGCACCCCGGCGCCGCCCTTGCCGCCCTTGGTCTGCAGCGCGAGGCGCTGATGCACGCCGAAGCGGTGCTGCTCGTCGATCACCGCGAACGCCAGGTCCTTGAAGGCGACGTCGGGCTGGAACAGCGCATGTGTCCCGACGAGGATGTCGATTTCGCCCGCCGCCAGCCGCTCCAGCAGCTCGGTACGCGGCCGCCCCTTCTCGCGCCCCGTCAGCAACCCGAGGCGCAGCCCGGCGCTGTCGGCCAGCGGCGCGATGGTCTCGGCGTGCTGGCGGGCGAGCACCTCGGTTGGCGCCATCAGGGCGGCCTGTGCGCCGGCCTCCACCGCCACTGCCATCGACATCAAGGCGACCAAGGTCTTGCCGGAGCCGACGTCGCCCTGCAGCAGGCGCAGCATGCGGTGTGGCGCAGCCATGTCCTCGGCGATCTCCTTCAGCGCCTGGCGCTGCGAGTTGGTCAGGCCGAAGGGCAGCGCATCGGCGATGCGGGCGCGTATGGTGCCGTCGCCTTGAATGCGGCGGCCCGGTTGCGACTTGAGGCTCTGCCGCACCAGGGCCAGCGCGAGCTGTCCCGCCAGCAGCTCATCGTAAGCCAGCCGCTGCCAGGGCGGGGAGCCGGCCGACACGTCATTGGCTTCCTCCGGCCGGTGCAATCGCAGGAGCGCGAGCCCGGCGCCCGGCCAGCCGCGCCGGGCGAGCCAGGCCGGATCCTGCCATTCGGGCAGGGCAGGTACACGCTCCAGTGCCTGCCGCGTCGCCTTCGTGAGCACCTTGCCCGACAGCCCGGCCGTGAGCGGATAGACCGGCTCCAGCAAAGGCAGGTCGGCGCGTTCTTCCGGCGCGACGATGTAGTCGGGATGCGTCATCTGCTTCTTGTCGTTGTAGCTCTCGACCCGGCCGCTGACCGTGCGGATGCTGCCCTCGGGCAGCTGGCGCTCGATGAACTTGCGCTCGGCATGGAAGAACACGAGGTCGATCCGCCCGCTGTCGTCCTCGCAGACGACCTTGTAGGGTGCGCGCGTGTTGCCGCGGGGCGCGGGCCGATGCTTGAGGACGCGCAACTCGAGCGTGGCGATCGTGCCGGGCACGGCGGCCGCCACTGTCGGCGTAGCACGGCGGTCGATGACCCCGGTCGGGGTATGCCACAACAAATCGATGACGCGCGGCTCGGTCACGCCGGGCGGGAGCTGCAAGGCCTTCCTGAGCAGGAGCTCCATGCGCGGCCCGATGCCGGTCAGGCTCTGCGCGCTGGCGAAGAGGGAGGTGAGCTGCTCGGGACGCATGTGCCTGTTGGCGGTTCGGGGCTCCAACCCCTCGCTTGCACGTGGCAATCTGCTGTTACGATGGCGGCGAGGGGTCTGACCCCCGCCCCTGCCGCTTTCCTCGTTGCGCTCTTGAGCCTATATGAGGCGCATGAGCCGGCGAAGGTGGCGGCGGCGCTCCTTGCCGTCAAGCTTCCGGGGCCGGTTATTCAAAGCCGAACCTGATGACCGACGACGCTGAAACGCGCCGCCGGCGCGCCGTCTATCGTGCGTGCCACCGCGGCACCAAGGAAATGGACATCATTCTCGGCCGTTTCGCCGAGGCCCGGCTCGCGGCCATGCCGCTGGGGCACCTCGCCGACTTCGAGCGGCTGCTGGCGCTGCCCGATCCAGATCTCCAGGACATGATTCTGCATCCCGAGCTGAGGCCCGCCGGCGAGTTCGCCGCTTTGGTCACCGCCATCCGCACTTTCCACGGGCTGGGAGGCGAGCGATGACGTTGCGTGGCGGCACAATCTCTCTCTCCCCGCGGAAAAGCGGGGCGAGTGAGTTTCGCTGGCGGGCTGGCCCATGAGGGAGGTGCTGGCAGGCGTGCCGGATGGCCTTGTGCCGCTCGTCCTGGCGCGGCTCACCGAGGACGCGAGCTCCGGCAATCCGCCGCTGCTGCTGCACGTTGCGCGCGACGACCGGCGGCTCGAGGCGCTGGCCGAGGGCCTCGCCTTCTTCGCTCCCAAGGTGCGCGTCATCCAGATGCCCGCTTGGGACACGGTGCCATACGACCGGATCGGTCCCAACGCCGAGATCGTGGCGACGCGAATGGCGGCGATGGCGCGGCTGGCGGCTGCCGCGCGCAAGGGCCCAACCGTCGTCCTCACCACCGTCAATTCGATCCTGCAGCGCCTGCCGTCGCGCGAGTTCATCCGCCGATCGCTCAAGACCATCGCGCCCGGCCAGCGCATGGACATGAACCAGCTCACCCAGCGGCTGGCGCTCGCCGGCTTCCAGCGCACCGGCATCGTCATGGAGCCCGGAGAATACGCGGTGCGCGGCGGCATCCTCGACCTCTACCCGCCGGGCCGGTCGGCGCCGGTGCGGCTCGATTTCTTCGGTGACACGCTGGAGCACATCAAGGCGTTCGACCCGGAGACGCAGCGCACCGGCAAGATCGTGCAGCGTCTCACCCTGATGCCCGTGAGCGAGGTGGCCTTCGGCGAAGCGGCCGAAAAACGGTTCCGGACGAACTATGTCGAGGCCTTCGGGCCGGCCACATCCCAGGACGCACTCTATGAAGCGGTCAGCGCCGGCCAGCGCTATCCCGGCATGGAGCACTGGCTGCCGCTGTTTCACGACCACCTCGAGACGCTGTTCGACTATGTCGCAGATGCGCCCGTCAGCTTCGACCATCTGGCCGACGAGGCCGTCGGCGAACGCCTGGCCTTGATCGCCGACCATCATGAGGCGCGCGTCAAAGGTCTCGAAGCGCTGACGTTCGGGGCGCCGCCCTACAAGCCGGTGCCGGTGGCATCGATGTTCCTGACCGGCGAGGAATGGGAGCAGCTTCAGGCCGGACGCCTCGTCCGCCGCATGTCGCCGTTCGAGGAAGCGCCAGCCTTTTCCCAAAGCGAAGCGCATGAAGAGAGCCAGCGCGGGGATGTTGCGGCCGGATATCCGATCCGCGCCGCTGCCGGGCCGGAAGCCGCAGGTGGGGAGCCGGTGCGGGTCCTCTCCTACGGCGGCCGCATCGGCCGCAACTTTGCGCTGGAGCGCGCCGGCGAGGGCGGCAATGTGTTCCAGGCCGCCGTGCAGCACGTGCGCAACATGCACGCCCAGCGCCGCCGCGTAATCGTTGCCGCGTTCTCCCAGGGTGCACGTGAACGCCTGCTGGCGCTGCTTTCCGAGCACAAGCTCGACGGGGCGCACAAGGTCGAAAGCCTCGCCGAGGCGGATGCGCTGCCCGCGACAGCGACCGCCTTTGCCGTGCTCGGCATCGAGCAGGGCTTCGAGGCGCCCGGCCTTGCCCTGATCGGCGAGCAGGACATCTTGGGCGATCGTCTCGTCCGGCCGCGGCGGAAGGCGCGGCGCGCTGCCGACGTCATCACAGAGGCCACCAGCCTGGCGGTCGGCGACTTCGTCGTGCACACCGATCACGGCATTGGCCGGTTCGATGGACTGACGACCATCACGGCGCTGGGTGCCCCGCACGACTGCCTCGAGATCGGCTACGCGGAAGGCGCCAAGCTCTACCTGCCGGTCGAGAACATCGAGCTGCTGTCGCGCTACGGCTCGGGGGACGGGGCCGTGCAGCTCGACCGGCTGGGCGGCGTTGCCTGGCAGACGCGCAAGGCGCGCCTCAAGCAGCGGATTCGCGAGATTGCCTCCGAGCTCATCAAGGTGGCAGCCCTGCGGCAGCTCCGCGATGCGCCCGCCATGGTCCCGCCCGAGGGCGCATTCGACGAGTTCGTGGCCCGCTTCCCCTATGGGGAGACCGAGGATCAGACGGCCAGCATCGCCACGGTGCTGGAGGATCTGGGCTCGGGCAAGCCGATGGACCGCCTCGTGTGCGGCGACGTCGGCTTCGGCAAGACCGAGGTGGCCCTGCGGGCCGCCTTCGTCGCCGCCATGGACGGTTTCCAGGTGGCCGTCGTGGTGCCGACCACCCTGCTGGCACGCCAGCATTTCGCGACCTTCAGGGAACGCTTCAAGGGCCTGCCCGTGCGCATCGCCCAGGCCTCGCGGCTGGTGTCGGCAAAGGAGCTTGCGGCGACGAAGGCCGCTCTCAAGGAGGGCAACGTCGATATCGTCGTCGGCACCCACGCACTGCTCGGCAAGTCCATCGCCTTCAAGCGCCTCGGCCTGCTGATCGTCGACGAGGAGCAGCATTTCGGCGTCGCGCACAAGGAGCGCCTGAAGCAGTTGCGCGAGGACGTGCACGTCCTGACGCTCACGGCCACGCCCATCCCGCGCACGCTGCAGCTTGCCTTGTCGGGCGTGCGCGAGCTGTCGCTGATCACGACGCCGCCCGTCGACCGTCTTGCCGTGCGCACCTACATCTCGCCGTTCGATCCCGTCATCATCCGCGAGGCCCTGCGACGCGAGCGCTATCGCGGCGGGCAAACCTTCTACGTGGTGCCGCGCATCTCAGACCTCGAGGACGTCGCCGAGTTCCTGGCAGACGCGACGCCGGAGCTGAAAGTGGCGCGCGCGCACGGCCAGTTGCCGCCGAGCGCGCTGGAGGACGTGATGACGGCATTCTACGACGGCAAGTACGACGTGCTGCTGTCGACTGCGATCGTGGAGTCGGGCCTCGACATTCCCAACGCCAACACGCTGATCGTGCATCGCGCGGACATGTTCGGCCTGGCCCAGCTCTACCAGCTCCGCGGGCGTGTCGGCCGGTCGAAGGCGCGTGCCTACGCCTTCTTCACCACGCCCGCCGGCCAGAAGCGGCTGACCGAGGGCGCCGAGAAGCGACTGAAGGTCCTGCAGTCGCTCGACACCCTGGGCGCGGGCTTCTCCCTCGCCAGCCACGACATGGACATCCGTGGCGCCGGCAACCTGCTGGGCGAGGAGCAGTCCGGACACATCCACGAGGTCGGTTTCGAGCTCTATCAGTCCATGCTGGAGGAAGCGGTGGCGGCGCTCAAGGGCGGCGATCTCGGCGAGCGCGACGAGCAGTGGAGCCCCCAGATCTCGCTCGGCACCAGCGTGCTGATCCCCGAAACCTATGTCGGCGATCTGCAGCTCCGCCTCGGGCTCTATCGCCGGCTCTCCACCCTGGAGAAGCGCGCCGAGATCGATGCCTTCGGCGCCGAGCTCGTCGATCGCTTCGGCGAGCTGCCGCAGGAGGTCAGGCACCTGCTCGACGTGATGGAGATCAAGGGTCTCGCCCGCACCGGCGGCCTGCAGCAGGTCGACGCCGGGCCGAAGGGCGCGGTCATCGCCTTCCGCAAGAATCAGTTCGCCAATCCGGAGGGTCTCGTCGCCTTCATGCAGAAGTCGCGCGGCGGGGTCAGGATGCAGCCCGACCACAAGCTCGTTTTCAAGGCCGACTGGCCGCTGCCCGAGGACCGGTTGCGGGGCGTCCGCGCGCTCGTGCGGCAGTTGGCGGAGATCGCCGGTGCCGCGCGCCAGGCGGCGTGAGCGCCGTTGCCTGACACGGTGCGCCGGCTAGGGTAGGGGTTGTCTCGGCTGCAATGCCGGCCGCTCGACGCGTGTCTGACGAGGAGCATGCATGGACGACCTCGCCGCGGCTCGTGCCTGGTTTGCGGAGGAGCTGCACTACCCGGCGGCCGTAAGATCGCCTGCGGGCGTGCGGGCGTTTGCGACGGTTCCGCGCGAGCGCCCCCTGGGGCCGGGACCCTGGCTCGTCCATACCGGCCCCACGCGCGGCAACGACTGGTCTGCCGAGGGTGACACCTGCTGGCTGCACGCCGACGGCTATTGCCCTTCGCGTGTGTGCGGCTCATGAGCCGGCTCATCCCGTCCCTGCGCATGGTCCGCCGCACGCTGGAGTGCGAGATCGCCTATACCGTATCCCGGCTGCGCGTGCTGGAGCGCCTGCCCGGCAATCCGGTCGGAGCGGCCATTCGCCCCCTCGAAGGCGGCGCGGTGGCGCTGATGGCGCGCTGGCTGCCGGTCCCGTCATTCAACGCGGTGGCAGGGCTCCGGGCGGGGCACGAGACGGAGATCGAGCCTCTGACTGCCTGGTACCGAAGCAATGGCGTGAGAGCACAGTTCGAAACCGTGCCCGGCTACTACGATCCGGCACTCGGCCGGGAACTGGCGCGCCTCGGCTACTTCCAGTCGGGCTTCCATGCCTCGCTCGTGTGCGATCCGGCGGCCGCACCCATCGTCCCACCGGCGGAGGGCACCAGCGTGGAGCGCGTCGAGAGCGCCGCGGTGCTGGAAGATTTCCTCGACGCCTATATCGCCGGTCGCGGCATTCCCGATGGAGCCGGTTTCAAGGCCAACGTGCGGCCATGGCTCGACGAGCCCGGCTGGCAGCTCTATCTCGCGCGCTGTGGGAATTGCCCTGCGGCTGCGGCCATTCTCTTTCTCAACGAGAAGGTCGGCTACTGCGCCGATGCCACCACCGATCCGGCTTTTCGCGGTCGTGGCCTGCAGTCCGCGCTCCTCGCGCGACGCATCGAGGATGCACGCACGGCGGGCGTGGACTTCGTCTGCAGCGGTGCCGACTTCCTGTCCCAGAGCCATCGCAACATGGAGCGCGCCGGCATGCGCGTGCAGTTCGTGCGTGCGCTGTGGACCGCTCTGTAATCGGCTCTCCCTCTCCCCGTTTTTACGGGAGAGGGCTGGGGTGAGGGGCAGCAACGAGCGGTGGGATCAGGCACTCACCCTAACCCACTCCCCAGACACGCGCGCGCTATCAGAACCACACGCCGGGAAAGCGGTAGCGCGGCTGCATGGCGCCGGGCGATATGCCCACCATCGACACCATCGGCTCCTCCACGACCTCGATGGGCGGTGCCATGTCGCGGCGCTCGATGGCGAGCAGCCGGGCGATGCGCTCCTCGGTCGCCGGATGTGAGCGCAGGAGCGATGGCTGGGGAATGCGCCTTGCCGGCACGGGCAGCGCCATGTCCTCCCAGAAGCTGCCCTGATAGCGCTCGAGCTTGTCCAGGGCCGAGGCCAGTCCGCGCGGATCGCCGGTCAGCAGGGCGCCCTCGAGGTCGGCGTCGTACTCGCGCGTGCGGGACAGGCCGAGCTGCAGCAGGCTGCCGATGGTAGGTGCGAGATACAACAGAATAATCCCGAGAAAGGGCATGTCGGCGTCGCCGAGCAGCCAGGATGGGAGGTTGAAGATGGCGAGAAAGATGGCGAGATAGGAGAGCACCTGCGTGAAACGGGTCATCACGTCGGCGAGGCTCATGACGGCCAGGTCGTTGTTGCGCACATGGCTCAACTCGTGCGCCAGAACGCCCGCGAGCTCGCGCAGGGACAGCTTGCGCAGCAGCCCCTCGGTGATGCCGATCGCCGCCTTGTCCGGCGTCCCGGTGGCGAAGGCATTGAGCGTCATGCTGGGAATGAGGAACACCGCCGGCGGCGTACCGAGACCGGCGCGACGGGCCAGCTCTCCCATGATATAGGTGATCTGTTCGCCCTGGCGCGGGTCGATCGGCCGCGCGCGGTAGAGGCGCATGATCATTTCCGGCGGCATGCGCGGGGCCAGCAGGTAGAGCGACGCGATGGCCGCCAATGCAACCAGCACACCGGGCCACGACCAGACCAGCCACGCGCAGAACGCGGTCAGCAGGCCGAGGCCGCCGACCAGCAGCGCGGAATGCAGGA
>DATFCC010000353.1:0-13196 GCA_035253505.1 Hyphomicrobiaceae bacterium | reverse complement strand
GCGCCAGGCACGCGCGATCGCGATGCGGATCGCACGGTTCCCGTTCGGCTCGGCAGGTTGAGCTCTCAAGCCACGAGGTTGAGGGGTGTTCCGAACGGATTCTCGGCGCGCGTCTTGAGGATCGCACCGCAGCCGGAAGTGAAGTAGAGGCTATGTACGGCCTTGGCCGGAGCCTCAGCGCCCAGGCAGTCCCAACCCAGTCCCCGCACCAGCTTCTCGTTCAACTGCGGAAAGTGCGCGAGCACCGGGCCGGTCTTCGCCTCGGTGTCCGCGTCGAACTCGAAATCGTAGCGGCTCGGCATATCACCTTGGCGCTCGACGCGGGCTATGCCGAAGCGGGCGGGCTCCCGCAGAATAGCCGTGTCGGGGAACAGGCTGAACTGGTTGAGATAGCAGGTCGCGTTCCGCGCATCGCGCAGCGCGCCGATGACGAATTCCACCGTGCGCTCGGAATCGGCAAGCGTATCGCCCGGGAAGCCGGCGATCATCGTCACGTGGATTGCGAGACCGGCCGCCTGCATGTCCGCGAAGATGCGCCTGACGCGGTCCTCGTCCATCCCTTCCAGGTGCTTGTCCATGAGCTTCTGCACACGCGGCGATATGGATTCGAGGCCGAACAGGACCTCGTAGCAGCCGGCCGCCCGCATGGCCTGGAAGAGCTCACGTGTATGCGACAGCTCTAGCCGGCACCGGCAGGTCCACGCGAAGTCGAGCTTGCGTCGCGTGATCTCCTCGCACAGCACCTTGAGGGTCGAGGGCGCGATAGCCTCGTCCGAGAACACCACGTTGCGATAGCCCGACTGCAGAAAGGCGGCGATGCGATCGAGCGCGGCGGGTATCTCGAGGCGCGAGGCGGCCTTGGGATCGTCGTACTTCGTGTTCTGGGTGCAGAATGTGCAGCGGCTCCAGTAGCAGCGCCGGCGGCTGAGACGGGTGAAGAGCACGGGCTCGGGCGTGAAGGTGGGAAGAGGCGGCGGCGGAGAGGGGCGGCGTGCGCCCGGCGGGGGCGCCTTCGCAAAGCCGGCGGCTGTCACGAATCCGCGGGGCGCGGAGCCGGCCGCGACGGCATCGATGATCTGCGGCAGCAGGACGTCGCGATCGTCCTTGGCCTCTATGATCGTATCGAACACCTGCTCGATCGCGCGCGACTGCTTCAGGGTGCCGATGTGCGCGTGCAGGGAGAAGTTCTCGTAGCCGTGGTCGGCGAGGCAGACGTGGAGACGGGGATTGCGCCGGCGCAGCAGCCGCGCAGCGATCATGGCGCACAGCAGGGACTCTGCCGAGGTCACGGCGACGGCCAGGAACTGGAGGTCGCTGGGGCACTCGGCAAGCGCCGCGTCGATCAGGTGGGCCAGACAGCCATCGCGCCGGGAATAGGCCACCAGCTCGCGACTGTCGGCATAGTCGAGGCCCTCCACGCGCACGCCCGGGGTCAACGAGAGCTCGAGCTCGGCTTGTGCGGCGTTGAGCGCGGCAAGGTGGTCGGTCAGGGCCCGCGCGACCTCCAGAAACATGGCGGCTGACCGATACGGCCCTTCGGCCCGAAGCGCCCTCAAGGCCTGCCCGGCAGCGCCCGCGGTCAGCGCGAGATCGCAGTCGTTGACCTGCCATTCGAGGCGACGGCGGACACGTTGCGTCAGCGTAAAGCCGGCCAGCAACAGCCGCTTGATGTCCGGGCCGCAGAGGGTCTGCCACCAATGAAAATTGGCACTGTAGTTGACAAGCTGGTGGCGCCCCGAGGCCGCAACCGTATCCCACCACGGGCCGGCATCGACGACGACGGTCGGAAACCGTCCGGGTGGCACAAGGTAGAGGACGCGCACACGACCCTCGCGTTCCTAGAGCCGCGGCCAGAACTCGATCTACAGGATGCCGAAAGTGCCGCGTGGGCTACCCGCGCACGCCGCAGGTCGCCGGGGGCTTGCACGGCGGCTGGTTCCAGCCACCGCACGCAAGGCGCATCTTCTGCGCGTCGGCCTTGCTGGCCTTCGTGTCTGCGCCCGTGGATGCGGAAGCGCCGGTGACGCCCATCCCCGCTAGGGTCATGGCCCCGAGCAGGACCGTGCACAAGGTCTTCAGCGCTGATTTCGGATGGGCCATGGTGCCTCTCCCCGTTGCGAAGCGCAGCGAATCTACGCCCATGATCCCTGCTCTGATAGTCCTCAGCGAGAATGAATGGAAACCGATGCCGGGAAACAACAGTCCGTTGCCAAACGTTTTGGGGGGCGTGACCAGTCCCGCCTCAAGTGCTTGGTGACGTTGCGCTTGAGGCTGGAGGCACAAAGAGAGGCGAGTGGCCGCTACCCGATCAGCGACCCCTTCGGATCGGCTGCCAGGATGTCGGCCTCGGGCAGGCCTAGCTCGCGGCGGACGATGTTCGTCCCGCGCACGAGCGAAACCACCTTGTAGAAGGCGTGCAGGCGGCTCATGCCCTGCCGGCCGAAGCCGCAATCGGTCGAGACGATCAGCCGCTCCGGCGGGATGAATTTCAGCGCGCGCCGGATCAGATCGGCCACCTCCTCCGGCCTCTCCACCTGCAGGGTGCGATGGCTGATGACGCCGATGGCGATCTTCTTGTCCTTGCCTATGCCCTTGGCGAAGCTCTCGATCTCGTCCCCGCCGTTGTCGGCCGCCTCGAAGGTGACGACATCCACGTCGAGCTTGTCGAAGTAGGGCAGGGCCTGGGTGTAGAACCGCCGCTTGGTCTCGGTGCGCTGGGCGGCGGGATTGCCCCAGCAGGTGTGGCACCATACCTCGGCCTTGCCGCGCAGGCCGCGCACCTCGCGGTTGAAGGCCTCGACCAGGAAGTCGCCCGTCACCTCCTTGTCGTCCACGCCGACCATGCCGTGGATTGCCGGCTCCTCTACCTGGATCACCTGGCAGCCGGCATCGGCAAGCTCGGTAAGCTCCTCGTTCATGGCCGCCGACAAGGCCATGATGAGATCGCGGCGGTTCTTGTAGTGCTGGTCGTTGACGCCGGTCGCCACCATCTGCCCGGAGATGGCGCCGAACTTTACGGGCTTGCGCGTCTGGCGCTGCGCCACCTTCCACACCCGCGCGTACTCGAGTGGCCCGCGGTGCACATGGCCGGTCACGTTGGGCAGCACGCGTGTCTCGAGCACCTCGAACATGATGTCGCCCGCCGCCTTGTCACGGCTCGAGGCGGTGCGTCCGCGACCGACATGGTGGCCTTCGAGGCCGCCGAGGCGCTCGGTGGCATAGGCGAACCAGGAGCGGCCGCCAACGTCGCAATCGCAGCGCGCGTCCCCGTCGGTCAGCAGGTCGAGGCCGGCGCGAATCTGGTCCGACAGGTAGGCGGCGACGGCATCCGTGTACTGCTCGCGGAAGGCGATATCGGTCATCGCCAGCGAGAACGGCCGGCCCTGCAGGTTGGAAACGAACCAGTGCGGCCGGGGCAGCGAGCCGGTGATGGTGGTGAGCAGCGGGCAGTCCTTCGAGACGGTCAGCATCGAGCGCTCCCTGGGGCGGGCAAGAAATCCTCAGCGCTCTTTAATGCCCCCGTCCGGAGGCAGCAACGATCGCTTCCCTCAGCCCGTCCGGCGCCGCGGGGCAGGGTCGCGGGCGGCGATGATGTCGCGGGCCAGATTGGCGCGCGTGAGCCCTCGCCTGGCAAGCTCCGCATCCGACAGCCGGTTGAGGTCCTCGTAGAGCGCCACCGCGCCGTAGTACGCGGCGCAGGTTCTGGCCCAGATCGCCAGCCGCGCCCTCAGGGAGGGGCCTCCGAGCATCGCCCTGGGCGAGCCCGCGCCGGCGATCTTGCGCAGGGGCGACAGGAGCTCGACCATCGACATCGTGTCACCCATGGGTATGCCCGGAGGTTTACGGCGGGAATCCGCCAGGTCAGTCACGGCGCCGCATTGCCCGCCCAATGCAGCGCCGCGCTCCCGCCGCCTCCTGTCGTAGCCCATGCGCCGTCATCGCGCCGTCATTGCACCGTGAAAGGAAGCCGGGGGGCGGGCGGCGTGCTAGGATCGGCCGACGCCGTTGCCGCCCTGGTGCAGCGGTGTCACGCATCCATCGCGCGACCACCCCCGGGAGCTGCCTTTGAAAGATGCCAGCAACAGTCACGGACCGCTCGAGGGCGTCCGCATCATCGATTTGACCTCGATGCTGTCGGGGCCGTGGGCCACCATGATCCTTGCCGATCAGGGTGCCGACGTGATCAAGGTCGAGGAGCCGCGCTCCGGAGACCATACCCGCTCCTACGGCAACCAGCGCAACGGTTTTTCCGCCTCGTTCCTGAATCTCAACCGCAACAAGCGCTCGGTCGCCATCGACTTGAAGACGGCGAGGGGCGTGGAGCTGGTGAAGCGGCTGGCGGCCACGGCCGACGTTTTCGTGCAGAACTTCCGCCCCGGAGTGGTGGAGCGCCTGGGCGTCGACGAGGCGGCCATCCGCGCCGTGGCGCCGCAGATCGTGTACGTCTCGATCAACGGGTTTGGCGAGAAGGGACCATACGCCAGGAAGCCCGTCTATGACCCGATCGTGCAGGCGTTCTCCGGCCTCACCACGGTCCAGGCAGGCTCCGACCAGCAGCGGCCCAGGCTGATCCGCACCGTGCTGCCCGACAAGCTCACGGCCGTCACCGCGGCCCAGGCGATCGCGGCGGCGCTGGTGGGCCGTCTCAAGACGGGGGCGGGGCAGCACGTCCGCCTCTCCATGCTGGACGCGGTGCTCGCCTTTCTTTGGGCCTCCGACATGGGCGCGCAAACCTACGTCGGCGAGAAGGTGTCGCAACGGACTGCTGCAAGCTTCATCGACCTCATCTATGAGACCAGCGACGGGTTCATGACCGCGGCTGTCATGACCAACAAGGAATGGGCGGCGCTGACGCGGGCGCTCGGTCGCCCCGAGTGGCTGGACGACCCCCGGTTCACCACACCCGCCCTGCGTGATCAGAACATCGATGCGCGCCTGCAGATGACCCAGGACGTTCTCAAGACCCGCACCACCAGGGAATGGCTGGAGCGCCTCGAGGCCGAGCAGGTGCCGTGCGCTCCCGTGCTGACGCGGGATCAGGTCATCGCTCACCCGCAGATCGCCGCCACCGGCATCCTGCTCGAGAGCGATCACCCCGAGGCCGGCCGCTTGCGCCAGACGCGAACCGCGGCCAGATTCGACACGCCGACCATCATCCGGCACGGCGCCCCGCGCCTGGGACAGCACACGGCCGAGGTGCTGGGCGAGTTGGGCCTGTCGGATGCCGAGATCGCCGATCTGCGCGACCACCGCGTCACGGGCTGAAAAGCCACGTCGGCGAACTGTCGCGCCCGCAATCAGGGCGAAGACCGCGGCTGAAACCACGGCTCGCAAGGCCAAGCATCGAGGTGACCCATGGGGATTCCAGTCATTGAGCAAGTCAAGGCCCAGGCCCGGGTGTTGGTGCCGCTCATCAAGGCCCTGCAGGCGGAACTGGGCGAGGAGCGCGCAAATGCCCTTGTGCGAAGAGCCCTCGGAGGCCTTTACCGCCGGTACGGAGAGGAACACTGGCGCGCGCAGGAGGAGAATAACGTGGGTACGGCCGTGGCCTCGGCATTTGCGGCGTTCGCTCGCGGCGATGCGCTCGACTATCGCGTGCGAGAACAATCCGACGACACGTTCGCGGTCGATGTGACCAAATGCCGGTACGCTCAGTTCTACCAGGAGCTGGGCGAGCCCGAGCTGGGCTTCCTGCTGGTCTGCAGCTCGGATTTTCCCATGGCGGAGGGTTTTGGCCCCGACATCGAGCTCACGCGCACCCAAACCATCATGCAAGGCGCGAGCCATTGCGATTTTCGCTACAGGCGTCAGCGAGAGCAGGACTGAGGGCTGCAGCGCAGAGCGGCGGCCCGGCCCCATCACCACGCTTTGATTGCGGCCCGCAGCTCCACGGCGCTACAACCTTGCCCGGCTTGTCGCCGCAGACCGGCGACGTCATCCCGCCGTGATCAACGCAAAGGTGCGTACATGCTGAAGTTCTATTTCAACGGCTCGCCCAACCCCACAAAGGTCGCCCTGTTCCTCGAGGAGGCCGGCCTGCCCTACGAGCCGATTGCCATCGATACCCGCAAGGGCGAGCAGTTCAGGCCCGCGTTCCTGTCCGTCAATCCGAACGGCAAGGTGCCGGTCATCGTAGACGGCGACACCACCGTGTTCGACAGCAACGCCATCCTGCTTTACCTCGCCGAGAAGACCGGCAAGTTCCTGCCCAAGCCGGCGGCGCGCGGCGAGCTGCTCTCCTGGCTGATGTTCGTCGCCACCGGCGTGGGGCCGTTTTCGGGGCAGGCCGTGCACTTCCGCCACTTCTCGCCCGAGAAGGTGGCCTACGCACACAACCGCTATCAGTATGAGGCGCAGCGCCACTACGGCATTCTCAACGATCGCCTCGCCCAGAACCGCTACATGGTGGGCGACACCTACACCATCGTCGACATGGACGTGTGGGGCTGGGCGCGCATGGTGCCCTTCATCATGGGCGAGGGGGCGATGGACAAGTTCCCGAACCTAAAGCGCCTGGTCGATGAGATCACGGCGCGCCCGGCAGCGGCGAAGGCCATCGCGCTGAAGGACAAGTTCAAGTTCAAGACCGAGATGGACGACGAGGCCCGCGGGCACATGTTCAAGCACCTGGGCAAGGTGGCCTGAGGCCGTAGGACTGGGCGCGCGCCGCCGGGCGTGCGCCCGCGTCTCAGCGGCAGATCCAGCCGATGCCGCGATCGAAATGGAAGTGGTCGTGGTGCTCGGCGTTGTAGTCGGGGCTGAGCGCCACCCGGAAGTAGCGGCAGGCGCTGGCATGCGCCGCCCGCAGGAATCTGGCTTCCGCCCCATCGCCGCGCCACTGCCCCCGCACCGTGACCTGGCGGCCGTTCGCCAGGGTGAAACCGCCGATATCGACGGCATTGGCGGTGGCATGCTCGCTGCGCCGGCTCTTCCAGAACTTGGCGCCGATGATGTTGCGGCAGGAGTACGTGCCGTAGCTCTGCACGGCCACCACGCGCTGGCCCATGATGTTCTGGGCCACCTCCTGCAGGTCGTGCTTCAGCCACAGCGCGAGCGCGGCAGCGGCCTCGCAGGTCAGCTTGTCGAAACCGGCCCGGACGCCGCCGGCCTGGCTCATGCGAACGGCGTTGGTCCATCCGCAGCCGTCGCGCGGGGGATTGTCGGCGATCGGCTGCGCCTCGATATGAGGCGCGACCAGCACCTGCTTGCAAAGCTCGCGATCGTTGCGGATGGCTGCCAGCCGCCAGTCCGCCAGCCACGGCCGCGCCGTGCCGAGGTCCAGCGCCGGCAGCGGGTTCAGATACCAGGGCACCAGGCCCTGGCGAAACACGAGCGCGACGGCGCCAAGCACCAGGGTGATCAGGACGATCCGCAGCACGCGCGGGCGGCGCCGGACCGGTGCAACGGGAGTGGGCCTCTGCATCGGGCCCATCTATACGGCCGCATCCCCCACCGGCCAAGTGCAAGCCAGCCTCACGCATGGGCGCAGCGGAGGGCCGGTCCCGGGCCAAGTTGCGACCCTCGTGGCCGAAGCATGCATACGCGAGGAATGCTAGAAATCGGAGGCGATGCCGTCCTTTTCCCAGTCGCCGTAGCGCGTGGGGTCGGGGCCGACGCGGCCTCCGATCTCCTTGGGCGGCGGCGGCAAGGCGGCGCGGCGCGCATCGGCCAGGCGGCGGCGCTCCTCCGCTTCCGCAAGCGCGCGCTCGGCTTGCGGAGTCAAGTTGCGCCCCGGCTTCGATTTTCCGGACTGACCGTCAGCGCCCATCTGCAACCTGCGGTAGCGCTCTGGACTAGCTGTCGTCCACTGCCGATACCATATTATGTCGCGCAACGCATCTCCCGCCGCCAACGGCGGCCGGGCCCAGCAAGAGGAACCGAGGACCATCCGATGCCCATGAACTTCGCCAAGACCGGGCTGCTGCTCGCGGTGCTGACGGGCATACTCGTGGCCATGGGCGGGGTGATCGGCGGCCAGGCCGGAATGGCCATCGCTCTCGTCATCGCCGCCGGCATGAACCTGTTCAGCTACTGGCGGTCCGACAAGATGGTGCTCGGCATGTACGGTGCCGAGGAAGTAGACGCGCGCTCGGGCGGCGAATACTACCGCATCGTCCAGGACCTGGTGCAACGCGCCGGCCTGCCGATGCCTCGCGTCTACATCATGAACAACCCGCAGCCCAATGCCTTTGCCACCGGGCGCAATCCACAGAATGCGGCCGTGTGTGCTTCGACGGGCTTGCTCGAGATGCTGTCGCCCGAGGAAGTGGCGGGCGTGATGGCGCACGAGCTGGCGCACGTGAAGAACTACGACACGCTGACCATGGCCGTGGCCGCGACCATCGGCGGCGCGGTATCGATGCTGGCGCAATACCTGCAGTTCGGCGCGCTGTTCGGCGGCCACCGCGAGAGCAACAACGGCATCGGCTGGATCGGCGCGCTCGTGGCCATGATCGTCGCCCCGCTGGCGGCGATGCTGGTGCAGATGGCGATCAGCCGCTCGCGTGAGTACCAGGCCGACCGCCTCGGCGCCATGATCTGCGGCCAGCCGCTGGCGCTGGCCTCGGCCCTGCATAAGATCGAAGGCTACGCGCACCAGATTCGCAATGAGCCGGCCGAGGCCGCGCCTGCCACGGCGCACCTCTTCATCATCAACCCGCTGACCGGCGAGGGCATGGACAACCTGTTCTCGACCCACCCCAACACGGACAACCGTATCGCCGCACTCGAGCAACTCGCGGCCGAAATGGGGGCGACCGGGCGCGGCTCGCGCGATGCACCGTCGTCCGGGCCCTGGAGTGGTCGCTCTGCCGCCGGCGGCGGCCGCGGCCCTTGGGGTTGATGCGCGCGGCCTCGGTCTCCTACGTCATCCCCGCGCAGGCGACGTGAAGGCGGGATCCACGCAAGTGCCCGTCTGTTATCGTTCGCGACTCAAACAAGCTGGCGTGGGTGCCTGCGCGGGCATGACGTGGAGTGCGGCGGCGCCAGGCTACCGGAACGCCGGCATCACTTCTTCCGAGACGCGCTGGAACTGCTCGAGCATGACGGCTTTGGGCGTGCATAGGCTGGTGCTCAAGTTGATGTACTCCATGCCGGGGAAGCGGGCCTCGAGCTTCTTCAGGTGCTCGATGAGCTGCTGGGGCGTGCCGGCGAACCAGGAGCCGAGCTTCATGTAGTGGTCGAGCGAGGGCACGCCGGCTTCCTTCCAGCCGCCGCGGCGCGCGACCGCCTCCACCTGCGGCGGCGTGATGCCGGGCACGAAGCCCAGCGGCGCGAACATCTTGACGTGCTCCTCGTAGTAGGTCGTGAGCTCGCGGATGGCCTTCTCCTTCGTGTCGGCCACGTAGAAGAAGATGCCCACCGTGAGGTTCTCGCCGAGCTTGAGATTCTGGCCGGCGCGGGCAGCGGCGTCCCGATAGGCCTGGATCGGGCCTTCGGCCATGGTGGCGGCGCCGCCGCCGACTGCGCCCTTGATGCCGTGCTTGACCATGAAGTCGAGCCCGCGCGCATTGGCGCTGACGACGGGCTGCCAGCACTCCACCGGCCTGTTGACCGGGCGGGGGACGAGCGTGAGCTCCTTCAAGGTGTAGCCGCGGTAGGGCACCGCCGGCGGCAGCGTGTAGTGCTTGCCCTTATGGGAGAAGCTTTCGTTGTTGAAGGCCTTGAAGATGACCTCGACCTGCTCCTCGAACAGCTCGCGGTTGGCGTCCTGGTCCTGCATGGGGGCGCCGAAGGTCTCCACCTCGCGCGTGTGATAGCCGCGGCCGACGCCGAACACCGTGCGCCCCTTGGTCAGAATGTCGGCCACCGCGTAGTCCTCCGCCAGCCGCAGGGGATGCCACATCGGCGCAATGTTGAAGCCGCAGCCGATGCGCAGGCGCTTGGTCACATGTGCCAGGTGCACCGCCAGCATCAGCAGGTTGGGGATGCACTCGTAGCCTTCGTGCTGGAAATGGTGCTCGGCGAGCCAGAGCGTGTCCCAGCCCAGCGCATCCATCTTCCTGGCGACGGCCTCGGTCTTGTCGAACACGGAGGCCAGCTCATCGTTGGAATAGCGCCGCTCGTTGGCCGGCGTCGCGCTCTGTCCCATGTCCGGCAGATCGATGTGACCGGGGTAGACAGTGACGAACTTGCGGATCATGGCGCTTCCTCCTGGCAGCGGTCTTCTTGTGCCGCCAGTCTCTCACAAGGTGCGACATCGGGCGAGGCGCGCGGTGGCGTCAGATGTGCAGGAGGCTCAATGCAGCTTCACGCGCGGCTCCGTGCGGCGCGTGATCAGGCGGGCGATGGTGTCGAGCGTCACCTTGGTGATCCCGTGCAGGGCCAGCAGGTGCATCTTGTAGAGCGACTGGTACATGATGCGCGCGAACCAGCCGGCGACGAAGAGATTGCGGCCAACCAGCTTGCCCATGAGGTTGCCGACGGCCGAATAGCGCCCGAGCGAGACGAGCGAGCCGAAGTCGCGATAGCGCCAGTCGGCCAGCGGCTCGTCCGCCAGGCGCCGCCGCAGTTGCCGGGCGAGGTGGGAAGCCTGCTGATGCGCTGCCTGCGCCCGCGGAGGGACCGGCACCGAATGGCCGGGCCAGGGGCAGGCGGCGCAATCGCCGATGGCGAAGATGTCATCGTCGCGCGTGGTCTGCAGCGTGGGCCGGACGACGAGCTGGTTCAGGCGGTTGGTCTCCAGCCCCGCGATGTCCTTGAGAACGTCGGGCGACTTGACGCCGGCGGCCCACACCACCAGCTCGGCCGGGATCAGGCTGCCATCGGCGAGGCGGACGCCGTCCGGCAGCACCTCTGCCACGGTCGTGCCCGTGGAGATGATCACCTTGAGGCGGCGCAGCAGTTTCGCGGCAGCCTCGGCCATGCGCTCCGGGAGCTGAGGCAGGATGCGCGGCGCGGCCTCCAGCAGGTGAATCTTGATGTCCATGTCCGGATTGATGCGATCGAGCCCGTAGGCGACGAGCTGGCGCGTCGTCTTGTGCAGCTCGGCGGCGAGCTCGGTGCCCGTCGCCCCGGCGCCGATGATGGCGACCTGGAGTTGCGAGGGCCGCAGGGGCTCCTTCTGGGTGTTGGCCCGCATCAGGGCGTTGACGAGGCGGCGGTGGAAGCGCGTGGCGTCTGCGGCCGTTTCCAGCGCGATGGCGTACGCCTTGACGCCCGGCGTCCCGAAATCGCTGGTCAGGCTGCCGATGGCGATGACGAGCGTGTCGTAGGGTATCTCCTGGCGCGGCGTGATCAGGCGACCCTCATCGTCGACCGAGGGCGCTACATGCACGACGCGGCGGGCACGGTCGATGCCGTCGAGAGCGCCCGAACGGTAGGTGAACCCGTGCCAGTAGGCCTGCGCGAGGTAGTCGAGCGCGTGCATGTCCTCGTCCATGCTGCCGGCAGCGATCTCATGGAGCAGCGGCTTCCACAGGTGCGTGCGCGACTTGTCGACGAGGGTGACATGAGCCTTGCGGCGCTTGCCCAGCTTGCGGCCGAGGCGCGTTGCAAGCTCCAGCCCGCCGGCACCGCCGCCGACGATCACGATGCGATGCAAGTCTGCATGCGCGCTACTGGTCAAGCCAGACGTCCGCCAGGTCCTGATTGGCATAGTGGGACGGAAGAATCTTCCACCCCTTCATGTTGGCGACGTGCGCAACGAGCCGGCTGTACCAGAGAACCGGCACGCTGTTGGCTTGCGTGACGGCCAGGCGCTGCATCTCGCCCGCCAGCGCCTTGCGCTCGCCATCCCCGCTCGCGCTCTTGAACCTGTCGTAGATGGCATCGAGCTCGGGGTTCTCGTTGCGCGTCATGTTGCGCGGCGACCGACTCTTGGAAATGTAGGGCAGCAGCAGGGGCTTGGGGTCGTCGCTGTCGCCGCAAAAGCCGTCGAGCGCGACCTGGTACTCGCCGTTGGCGATCGACGCCTTCTGCTGGGACACATCGAGCTGGGCATGCTCGGCCGTCACCCCGACCCGCCGCCACTGGTCGATCACGTAGACGCCCACCGGCGTGAAGGGGTGGTTGACGTTGCGGTTGGTGAGCTTGAATTTGAGGCTGGACGCGCCGGCATCAGCCAGCAGCTCCTTGACCCGCGCGCGCGCCTTTTCCGGATCGCGCCCGTAGCCCGGCAGCGATGCCAGCTCATCATCGCTGAGCGCCAGCGGCGAGCCAGGCAGCAGCGGGCCGCCGACGGGCTTGACGATCGTGATCTTGGACAGCGCATCGGAGCCGCCCCATCGGTCGATCGCCATCGAGAGCGCCTGCCGCACCTTCGGGTTGTCGAAGGGCGGCACCTGCGTGTTGAACATCAGGTCGACCCGGCACACCCACGGCGCCTCCTGCACGACCATCCTGTCCTTCAAGGCAGAGAGGAGCTGGGTGCGCTCGCCGGGCGAGATGGAGCGGAACTCGGCCTGGATCTGCCCGCCCTGCAAGGCCGTCACCACGGCCTGCGACTTGATGAAGACGGCACGGAAGCCGTCCAGATACGGCTTGCCCTGCTCCCAGTACTTGTCGAAGCGCTTGCCGCTCCAATGCGAGCCGTTGCGATGCTCCACGAACACGAAGGGGCCGCTGCCCATCACGGTCTTGGCAGGGAAGTTCGGGTCTTCGGCAAGCTTGGCGGCGCTGTAGATGCAATTGTAGGAGAGGGCCAGCGAGTCGAGGAAGGACGCATCGCGCTCCTTGATGGTCATCACAACGGTGTCCGGATCGGGCGTGTCGATGCTGACGATGTCCGAGAACAGCTCCTTGCGGATGGAGACGATGCCGGGCGGAGGATTGCGGATGCGGTCGAACGTGGCCTTCACGTCTTTCGAGGTCAGCGGGCTGCCGTCATGGAAGACCACCCCGCGCCGGATCTTGAAGGTGTACGTGAGGCCGTCGGGCGAAACGCTCCAGCTCTCGGCGATATCGGGCTTGAGCTTGGGGTAGTTGTCGGGGTCCGTCTTCACCAGCAGCGAGTAGTGCGGCGCCAGGACGTGGATGGCAGCGTAGGTCGTAGTCGCATGGCAGTCGGTCGAGGGCGCCTCGGCCGTCACCGCGTAGGTCAGGGTGCCGCCGCTCTTGGGCGTTTCCGCAGCGCCAACCGATGGCAGCAAGCTGGCCATCAAACCAATAGCGAAGCGACGTAGCTTGTTCATGTGGTTCTCGAATCTCCAGACGAGGCATTGCGAGAGCAACGAGCGCCGCACGGTCTCCCCTCCCCC
>DATFCC010000352.1:0-6357 GCA_035253505.1 Hyphomicrobiaceae bacterium | reverse complement strand
GAGGGGCTAGGGGTGGGGTGAACCCACAAGGCGTCGCGATCGCTGTACCCCCACCCCCGACCCCTCCCCGCAAGGGGGAGGGAGAAGTGGAACGAGGTGGGAGACAGCGAACCGGGGCTAAGCCAACCGCACGCTGGTGAGCGGTCGCTGCCTCGGGTTTGAGAGAGAACCGCGGGCGCTGTACGGCGGCTTTTCGTGAGGCGATCTCGGCATAGTTCCCCTCCCCTTGATGGGGAGGGGCTAGGGGTGGGGTGAACCCACAAGGCGTCGCGATCGCTGTACCCCCACCCCCGACCCCTCCCCGCAAGGGGGAGGGGAGAAGGAGGGACAGCCCGCTCGGCAGTCCTTGGAGAGGATCCTCGCAACACGTGCGAGGATGACGGTTGAGAATGAGGCCGCGGGTCGATGCAAGTCGGAACGGCCTACGCAGCGATGCGCACCCTGGTTGCCGACGCCTTGGCCTGGCGGCGGGCCTGTTCGATCCCGGCGGCGCGCTCTGCCTCCTCGATCTCGGCTTCGGCGATGGCCTTGGCCAGCGCGGCATGCAGGGCCTTGGCGGACTCCAGGGTCAGCTCGACGCCGGCGCGTGCGCCCGGCGGCAGGGCGGCGTTGATGAAGTCGATGGTGATGACGTCATAGAGCAACGCGTGGCGGGCGTGATCGTAGGCCACTACCGAATGGGTGACCGGAAACCAGTCGCCCTCGCCCTTGGCCATGCCGTCGGCGGCCACGATCTCGACGATCGACGTGCACATGGGTCCTACCTCGCCAGATGCTTGCTGAAGAATGCGAACACCTTGTTCCAGCCGTCGGTCGCCTGCTCCACGCGGTACAAGGGGCGGTGATAGTAGAAGATGCCGTGGCCGGCGCCGTCATAGCGGTAGAACTCGTACGACTTGCCGTGCTTTTTCAGCTCCGCCTCGTGCTGGTCCACCTGCTCGGGGCTCGGCGCGCGGTCGTCGTTGCCGAAGATGCCGAGCAGGGGGCAGGAGAGGTTCTTGGTGAGCTCGATGGGCGACGTCGGCGTCTTGGCGTTCAGCTCCTCCTTGCCCATCACCACGCGGCCGCCCCACAGGTCGATGCACGCATCCACATCCTTCTTGTGGCAGGCATAGAGGAAGGCGTGCCGGCCGCCGGAGCAGGAGCCGAACAGGCCCACCTTGCCGTTGAGGCCCGGCTGCGCGCGCATCCATTTCACGGCGCCCTCGGTGTCGCCGACCACCTGGGCATCCGGCACGCCGCCGTCGGCGCGCACCTTGGCGGCCACGTCGTCGGGATTGCCCTGGCCGGCGCGCTCATACAGGTTGGCGCAGATGGCGATATAGCCGTTGTGCGCGAACTTGCGCGTCTGCTCGATGTACCACTCGCTCCATCCCGGCAGATGATGGACGAGCACCACGCCGGGAAACGGCCCCGACCCCGAAGGCCGCGCGGTGTAGGCGGAGATCTGCTGCCCCTTGTCGCCGGCAATCTTGATCTCCTCAACGGTCATGCCACGGTATGTCATCGCTCGTAACTCCCTGGAACACTGAACGTCGCTCTTCGGTGGCGACCCGCAATCAAGCGGCCGGCGTTGAAGCTTAGAGTGCCATCGCTACTGGCGCCAGCGCGGGGATGGCCGCGCACGCCGTGTCTGGCATGCGCCGGGCGTCGGCCAAGGGTGCCTGCCGCCGGTGCTCTCAAATCTTGCGGCTGCCGTACGCCCAGTGCGGCAGCGCCTGGCGCCGGCGTCGGCGGCAGGTTAGATGGGGATGCAAGGCCCCCCCGGTGCCGTGAGCGCGTAGCGTTACGCTTCTGCATGCCGTCGCTGACGGTGATCGTCCTGCTGGCCATCCGAAGCGTTCCTGCGCGGCGCGGGGCGCAACTCTCAAACACCCAGATACGTTTCGCGCAGGGCCACGTCGCCGGCGATGTCGGCCATGCGCCCTTCGTGGCGGATGGCGCCTTTCTCGATGATGTAGGTGCGATCGGCGACGGCGGAGGCGAAATACAGGTTCTGCTCCGCCAGCAGCACGGCGATGCCCTCGGCCTTCATGCGCGAGACGGCAGCCGCCATCTGATCCACGATCACCGGCGCCAGCCCCTCGGACGGCTCGTCGAGCAGCACGGCTTGCGGGTTGCCCATCAGGGTGCGGGCGATGGTCAGCATCTGCTGCTCGCCGCCCGACATCTGGTTGGCGCGCCGGTCCCGCATCTCGGCGAGGTTGGGGAAGATCTGGAACAGCCGCTCGCGCGTCCACGGCGGATGATCGGTGCCACTGATGCCGGGCTTGGTGCCGACCACGAGGTTCTCGTCCACCGTCAGGTCGGTGAAGATGCGCCGCTCCTCCGGCACGTAGCCCAGGCCCAGGCGCGCCACGCGGTAGCTGGCGACCCCCAGGATGTCGTGGCCGGCGAAGCGCAACACACGTGCCTGCGCGGGAATGATGCCCATGATGGCCTTGAGCGTGGTCGACTTGCCGGCGCCGTTGCGGCCCATGAGGGCGACGATCTCGCCGCGATCCACGCGCAGGGACACGCCGAACAGCACCCGCGCCTGCGCGTAGGCGGCGTCCAGTCCCTCGACTTCGAGAATGGCGCCGGCCATCGCGACCCCTCAGCTTGCCGCTGCCGGCGCGGCGCGCGGGCCGGCGACCGAGCCGCCCAGATAGACCTCGCGCACCCGGGCGTTGCCGCGAATGTCCTCCGGCCGGCCGGCGGCGATGATCTCGCCGCGCACCAGCACGAGGATGCTGTCGGCGTGGGCGAACACGGCGTCCATGTCGTGCTCGGTGAACAGGACGCCGATCCCCTGCTCGCGGGCGATGCCGTGCACGAGCTCCATGAGGTCGTTGCGCTCCCGTGGCGCCATGCCCGCCGTCGGCTCGTCCATCAGCAGCAGCTTCGGGGCGCCGGCCAGTGCGATGGCCAGCTCGACCCGCTTCACGTCGCCATAAGCCAGCTCGCTGGAGGGCCGGTCCGCCTCGGCGGCCATGCCCACCCGCTCCAGGAGATCGACCGCCTCGTTCCGGTAGAGGCCGGCGGTGTCCGGCCACCATGCGCGCGTGCGGCCGTTGAGGCTGACCAGCGCCATCTGCACGTTTTCCGCCACCGTCATCGATGCGAACGTCTGCGCCACCTGGAACGTGCGGCCGATCCCGAGCCGCCAGATGCGCCGCGGCGCCAGGCCGGTGATGGTCTCTCCCGCCAGCAGCACGCGGCCGGCGTCCGGCGCGAGCTGCCCGCCCACCATGTTGAAGAGCGTCGACTTGCCGGCGCCGTTCGGCCCGATGACGGCAAGCAGCTTGCCGGGCTCCACCGTGAAGGTCACGTTGCGGGCGGCGACCACCCCGCCGAACGTCTTGTCCAGCCCTTCGACGCTGAGCAGGGTCATACCGGCGCCCTCGCCGCCTTGCTGCCCTCCAGGCGCGCGCGCAGGGCCAGCAGCGATCCGACGATGCCGCGCGGGAACAGCAGCACGATGGCGATGATCGCCAGCCCGAGCAGCAGGCGCCAGTGGTCCGTCAGCGGCATCAAGAGGTCACGAATGGCGTGAAAGGCGGCGGCGCCGGCCAGCGGGCCGACCACGGTCTGCACGCCGCCCAGCAGCGTCATCACCAGGAAGTCGACCGACGTCGGGATGGCGATCAGCGTCGGGTCGATGGAGCCCTTGGAGAAGGCGAACAGGCCGCCGGCCATGCCCGCGGCCGCGCCGGCGATGGTGAAGGCGAGCCAGCGATGGGTGCGAACGTCGATGCCGATGGCGTCGGCGCGCGGCACCGAATCGCGCGCGGCGCGCAGCGTGTAGCCGAATGGCGCGTAGATCCCTTGGCGCAGCGCCACCACCACCACCGCAACGACCGCGAGCGCCAGGTAGTAGTAGGCTTCGCGGCCCGCGGCCCACGGCGACGGCCACACCCCGACGATGCCGTTGTCGCCGCCGGTGAGCTCGACCCACTGGAACGCGACGGCGTAGACGATCTGGGAGAAGGCCAGCGTGAGCATGGCGAGATAGATGCCGGTGAGGCGCACGACGAAGAAGCCGAACAGCGCCGCGCCGAGCCCGGCGACGATCGGCGCGGCGATCAGGGCCGGCTCCATCGGCAAGCCGAGGCGCGTGACCAGCAGCCCGGCGCCGTAGGCACCGAGGCCGAAATAGGCGGCGTGGCCGAAGCTGACGATGCCACCGACGCCGATCAGGAAGTTCAGGCTGAAGGCGGCGAGCGCGAAACACAGCACTTCGATTGCCACCTTGATGAGATAGGCGTCGCCGACGAGCGGCAGCGCCACCAGGACGAGGCCCGCGGCGCCGGCCGCGATGCGCTCGCCGCGGCCGAAGCGCGCCAGCCGCACGATGCCCTCGGGCAGAACGGTGCGCGACTGGCCGGCCTCCGGCCTGCCCAGCAGGCCCCACGGCCGCACCACCAGCACCAGTGCCATCAGCAGGAACACCAGCACCAGCGTGATCTTGGGAAAGACGAGGATGCCGAACGCCTGCAGCTCGGCAATCAGCAGCGCTGCCAGGAACGCGCCGGTCACCGAGCCCATGCCGCCGACCACCGTCACCACGAAGGCTTCGGCGATGACGGAGATGTCCATGTGCGGATTGGCGGCAAGCTTCGGCGTCTGCAGGGCGCCGCCGAGCCCGGCCAGCGCCGCGCCCAGGAACAGCGTGCCGGTGAACAGCAGCGCCTGGTTGACGCCGAGCGCGCTCACCATCTCGCGATCCTGCGTGGCGGCCCGCACCAGCACGCCGAAGCGCGTCTTGTGCATCAGCAGCCACAGCCCCGCCAGCACCAGCGGGCCCATGGCGATCATGAACAGCTCGTAGGCGGGAAAACGGTGCCCGAGGATGTCTACGGGTGCCCGCAGGCCCGGCGCGCGCGGGCCGAGGATGTCGAGCGGCCCCCAGATTTGCAGCACGAGGTCCTGCACCGCCAGCACGACGCCGAAGGTGGCGAGCAACTGGAACAGCTCGGGCACCTTGTAGATACGGCGCAGCAGAAGCAATTCCATCACCACACCGATCACCCCGACGCCGATGGCGGCGGCCAGCACCGCCAGCAGGAACATCGGCAGGCTGCCGGAGACGTCGAGCGCGCGCGGGATCAGCGTCACGCCGAAATAGGCGCCCAGCATGTAGAACGAGCCGTGGGCGAAGTTGACGATGCGGGTGACGCCGAACACGATCGTCAGCCCGGCGGCGATGATGAACAGCGACGAGGCGCTGGCGAGCCCGTTCAGCGCCTGCACCAGGAGGAAGGAGAGGTCAGGCACGCACGCGCCTCGCGCAATGATCCAACCTCAGCACGCGCACCTCCGGCCTATTTCCCTCTCCCCTCGGGGAGAGGACGTGAGGCCATGACTTACGCCCGCGATACCCCGCAGAACCGGCTTGCACTTTTCTGGCGAGCGCGGGCGCAAGTCATTCGGCCGAACTGGCGAGGGGGGAGCAGGTCGCGCGAACAAGGCCCCCTCATCCGCCCTTCGGGCCCCTTCTCCCCAACGGGAGAAGGGATGCCAGCCTGCTTCGGAGAGACAATCGCAAACCTTGGAAACGGGAGTCCCTTTCTCGCACGCTACTCCTTGCGGGCGGCCTTCACCTCGGCTTCCGGAAAGAGGTATTTGGCGCCGTCCTCGTAGGTCCAGTTCTTCATGGTGCCGAGCTTGCCGGACTTGGTGGTCTCGCCCACCCAGGCGCCGAGCGTCGACTGGTGGTCGAGCGCTCGCATCGTCACCGGCCCGCTGATGGTGTCGAACTTGGCATCATTGAGCGCCGCCAGCAGCTTGTCGGTGTCGGTCGACTGCGCCTTGTCGAGCAGGTCCTTCATCATGTAGCCCACGACGTAGCCGAGCAGGGAGCCGAGGCGCGGCGTGTCGTTGAACTTGGCCTTGTAGGCGTCGACGAACGCCTTGTGCTTGGCATCGGTGATCTGCTCCCACGGGTAGCCGGTGACGATCCAGCCCTCGGGGGTCTCCTCGCCGAGCGGCAGGATGTATTCGGGCTCGCCCGTCAGCAGGCTCGCCACCGTGCGCTTGTCGAACAGGCCGCGCGTGTTGCCCTCGCGCACGAACACCGTGAGATCGGCCCCGAACAGGGCGCTGAAGATGCCGTCCGGCTTGGTGTTCTCCAAGGCGGCGACGGTGGCGCCGGCGTCGATCTTGCCGAGCGCCGGGAATTGCTCGCCGACGATCTCCGCTTCCGGCGTGGCGGCCTTGATCAGCTTTTTGAAGTTGGCGGCCGCCGACTGGCCGTACTCGTAGTTGGGCGCCACGATGGCCCACTTCTTGATGCCCTTGGCCTTGACCGCGTCGACCAGCATCTTGGTCTGCATGTAGGTCGAGGGCCGCACGCGGTAGGTGTACTTGTTGCCGGAG
>DATFCC010000351.1:0-3905 GCA_035253505.1 Hyphomicrobiaceae bacterium | reverse complement strand
CACCGGCCTGCGCCAGGCGTCCAAGGGCAAGGGAGCGATCCGCGCCTTCGGCGACCACAAGGGCTCCGGCCTGGCCCTGATGTGCGAGCTGCTGGGTGGCTCGCTGACCGGCATGAAGGCCACCGGCGAGGGCAAAGGCGGCTTCGGCGGCAACGGCATGCTGTCGTTCTACGTCAATCCGGCTGTGATCGATCCCGAGGGGTTGTTCCCCGCCGACGTCACCCGCTACCTCGCCTACTACAAGAGCGCCAAGCCGATCGAGCCGGGCGGCGAGGTCCTCACGCCGGGCGAGCCGGAAAGCCGGATGCGTCAACTGCGTACGAAGGAAGGCATTCCCCTGCCTGACGACACGTGGGCCGCCATCATCGCCGCCGCGCGCGAGGTCGGCGTCGACGAACGCCGCATCCAGCAGGCGGGGGCGGCATGAGTCTCGCAATCGATCACGTGGCTGTCGTAGGTTGGGTCAAGCGAAGCGCAGACCCGACACCAGTCGCTTGCAGTCGGCAAATTCGTGTTGGGTCATCGCTGACGCTCGACCCAACCTACACCTCCATATCGACCCCAGCCACTTTCGGGAGAGTTTCGTGATCGATGCCGGCCTGCTGGAAAAGCTGAAAACCTACGACACCCCGACCATCTGCAACGCGCTGGAGATCGTCGATCCGGCCCGGCGCCTGACGGGGTTCACCGTCAAGCCGCTGGTGTGCCCCTTCCCGCAGCTTCAGCCGATCGTCGGATATGCCAAGACCGCGACCATCCGCACGACGCATGCCCACGAGTTCGACGGCAAGAAGCAGCGCGAGCAGCGCATCGCCTACTATGAGTACATCGCCGCCAAGCCGCAGCCCGGCATCATGGTGATCCAGGATCTCGACGGACCCGACGTCGGCTTCGGCGCGTTCTGGGGCGAGGTGATGAGCGCCGTGCACAAGGGCCTCGGTCTGCTGGGAGTCGTCACCGACGGCTGCATCCGCGACATCGACCAGTGGGCGCCGGGCTTCCAGGCGCTGGCCGGCTCGATCATGCCGAGTCACGCGCACGTGCATCTGCACGACTTCGGCAAGGAGGTGCGCGTCGCCGGCATGCTGGCGCGGTCGGGCGACATCGTGCACGCCGACCGGCACGGCGCCGTGACCATCCCGGAGGCGGTGGCAGACAAGATCCCTGCCGCCTGCGATCTGCTGGCGCGCAAGGAGGCGGTCATTCTGGAGATGGCCCGCGCGCCTGGCTTCAACGTCGCCAAGCTCAAAGAGGCGCTGGCCAGGCAGGACGAGATTCACTGAACTATCGGCCCGGCACCAGCGTCATCCCCGCGCAGGCGGGGCGGGCCGGTGTCGGCGAGCCGCGGAGAGTTGCGTGGGTGTCCGCCTTCGCGGGCATGACGCGAAGGTGAGGAGAGTGCGATGAAAGCCAATTTGTTGAAAAAGAAGATCGCCGAGGGCGCGCGTGCGGTCGGCGGATGGGTCGCCATTCCCGATCCCTATGCGGTCGAGACCTACGCCGCCCAGGGCTGGGACAGCGTCACGCTCGACATGCAGCACGGCGGCAGCAACATCAACGACGCCGTGTCGCTGATGGTGGCGATCCAGAGCAACAGCGATGCCACACCGCTCGTGCGCGTGCCGTGGAACGATCCCGGCCAGATCCAGCGCGCGCTCGACGCCGGCGCCATGGGCATCATCTGCCCCATGATCAACACCAAGGCCGAGGCGGAGGCGCTGGTGCGCGCCGGGCGTTATCCGCCGATGGGCGAGCGCAGCTTCGGCCCCTACCGCGCCTCCCAGTACGGCGCCGACTACTGGCAGAAGGCGAATGAGGAGATCCTGCTGTTCGCCATGGTGGAGACGCGGCAGGCGGTGGGCAACCTCGAGGAGATTTTGTCCGTGAAGGGCATCAGCGGCGTCTATGTCGGTCCGTCCGACCTGTCGCTCAGCATGGGCAAGCCGCCGACGCTCGATCCCACCGACAAGGAGGTGCTGGCCGCCATCGACACCATCGTCACCACGACGCGCAAGAAGGGGCTGATCGCCGGCGTCCACACGGACGGCCCGGCCACGGCCCTGCGTCGCTACGAGGCCGGCTTCCAGATGTGCACCATCCTCAACGACGTGCGCCTGCTGGCGGTGGCGGCAGCCAACGCCATCAACGAGGTGCGCGGCAAGGGTCCGGCCGCCAAGGCCAAGACCTATTGATGCTAGGGCGCAGGGCGCAATAGCGAAGCGTATTGCGCCGCGACCGTGGATCGGCGCAATACGGCTTCGCCTATTGCGCCCTACGCGCTCTGCTTAGCTCCCGGGTCCCGAAGCCGGATTGGGCAGGGCGTCCGAGTGAGGACAAGTCTTGCCTCACAGCCGCGCATGCATCGAGAACAAGCTGATGCCCGAGCTTCGGCACGTTTGCGATATCGACGTGGATGTCGGCCCGATCCGCGATCTGGGCCCGGTGCCACGCGGCCGCAGGCGCATCGTCGCCATCCTCGGCGGCACCGTCCGCGGGCCGCGGCTGGAGGCGGAGGTTGTGCCCGGCGGTGCCGATTGGCAGTACGTGCGCGACGACGGCATCCTGGAGCTGGTGGCGCGCTACTCGATCCGCACCCGCGACGGCACGGAAATCGCCGTCACCAACCGCGGTTTGCGCCGCGCTCCGCCGGAGGTGATGGAGCGGCTGTCCCGCGGCGAGCCGGTCGACCCGGCCCTCGTCTATTTTCGCACCGTGCCCGTGTTCGAGGCGCCCGCTGGGCCCTACGATTGGCTCAACCGCAGCGTCTTTGTGGCGACGGCCGCACGGCTCCCTGATAAAGTGCAGATCAAGGTGTTCGAGCTTCTCTAGCTCGGGCCCGCGCGCACACCGCGAGCGAAAAAGCGCAGGCAAGGGAGGCTCCGCATGGCAAGTGACGCCACTGCCCGCAAGACCACGATCGATGCAGCCCTGAAACGAGCGGCCGACGCCGGCGACGTCCCCGGCGTGGTGGCCATGGCTACCGATCGCAGCAGCACGATCTACGAAGGCGCGTTCGGCAAGCGCGTGCTGGGCGAGCCGCTGCCCATGACGCCCGATACGGTGATGTGGATCGCCTCGATGACCAAGGCGATCACGGCCGCCGGCGCCATGCAGCTCGTGGAGCAGGGCAAGCTCGATCTCGATGCGCCGGCCGCGAAGGTGGTGCCGGATATCTCTGCCGCACAGGTGCTGGACGGCTTCGGCGCGGACGGGCAGCCG
The DNA here is from genome assembly GCA_035253505.1 of Hyphomicrobiaceae bacterium. Taxonomy (GTDB): domain Bacteria; phylum Pseudomonadota; class Alphaproteobacteria; order Rhizobiales; family Hyphomicrobiaceae; genus AWTP1-13. The sequence continues at coordinate 686 of DATFCC010000351.1, read as the reverse complement.
CGCACGCGGGCGCCGAAGCGCCCGATCACGCTGCGCCATCTTCTCACGCACACGGCGGGTTTCGGCTACGAGATCTGGAACGGTGATGTGGGGCGCTACCAAACCGCCAAGAACATTCCCGGCATCATCACCTGCCAGAACGCGGCGCTGACGACGCCGCTGCTGTTCGACCCCGGCGACAAGTGGTACTACGGCATCGGCATCGACTGGGCCGGCAAGATGGTGGAGGCCGTGAGCGGCCAGCGCCTTGGCGCCTATCTGCAGAAGAACGTGCTCGGCCCGCTCGGCATGACGAGCACCGCCTTCAAGATGACGCCGGCAATGCGCGAGCGGCTCGCCAAGATCCATCAGCGGGGCGGCGACGACAAGTTGACCGCACTGATGGACCTAGAGATCCCGCAGGAGCCGGAGTTCGACATGGGCGGCGGCGGCCTCTACTCGACGGCCGGCGACTACCTGAAGTTCGTGCGCATGATCCTCAATCGCGGCCGGGCGAACGGCGCGCAGGTGCTCAAGCCGGAGACCGTCGATCTCATGTCGCGCAACGCCATGGGCGAGGCCCGCGTCTCGCTGCTGAAGACCGTCGCGCCCGACCTTTCCAACGATGCGGAGTTCTTCCCGGGGCTGGAGAAGACCTGGGGGCTGAGCTTCCAGATCAACGCGGCCAAGGCGCCCACGGGCCGTCC
>DATFCC010000350.1:0-4637 GCA_035253505.1 Hyphomicrobiaceae bacterium | reverse complement strand
TCCACGTGCGGATGATGCCGTCCGGGGAAAGGCTGACGACGGCGCTCGGCGAGGAGGTGACGAGCGCGGCCAGATGCGCCTGCGCTCCTATCCTCGCTTGCAGCTCCCTGGCGGCATTGCTCAGCACTGCCGAGAGCTCGTCGGCCTCGCGCAGCGTCGAGTCGAGTGGGAGAACCGGCTTGCCCTCGCCGAGGGACGCGCCGGCCTGCATCAGTTTCGCCATCGGTGCCGCCATCAGGCGCCCGATGCCCAGCGCCAACAGCAAGGAAAGCGTGAGCAGCGCTGCCCCGGCCAGGAGAAAGAGCCTCCAGGCGTGCCGCAGGGGCTCCTGGACCAGCGGCAACGGCGCCCATGCCGCCACGCGCCATCCCGTGAGGCGAGACCAATGGAAGGATTGCAGCGAGCGCCGCCCCTCGAAATCGGTGGTCTCGATGACGCCCTCGGAACGCCCCGCGTACAGGCGCCGGGACTCCTCAGGGATACTGCGGCCGAGAAACATCCTGGCGAGACGCGTGCGCGCCATGTTTATGCCCTTGCGATCGGCGACGGCGGCGGTCCAGCCCGGCGGCAAGCTGTCGCCATGCAGGATTTCCACGAGCCGGTCGGGTTCCAAGGACATCACCAGCGCGTAGGGAATCTCCTCGCCCCGCCGCACGGGCACGCTCACAGAGAAGATCAACCGGTTTGCGACCGGGCCATGGAACAGATCCGATATGTGCGGCTGCTGCGTCTGCCTGGCCAGCCCGAGGAGATCCTGCCCCGTCGAGACGCTGGTCGGCAGCGGCGTTCCCCAGCCGACGCGCGTGTTGACGAGTTGCTGGTTGCCCTCGCCGATCAGCACCACGTTCCATCGGCGCGAGCGCAACGCCTCCTTCGCCTGGGCGTAGAACTCCGCGTAGTCGCCGCGAACGAGCGCCCGCGAGGTGGCGAGTGCCTCCAGCGTGGTGATGATCCCGGTGATCTCTCGGTCCACGTCGTTGCTGAGCGACCGGACGATCTCCAGCGCGCGCTGCTCGTTGGCCGCGTTGACGGACTGCGCATGGCGATGGAGGACGATGGCGCTGAAGAGAAGGACTGGCACCACGATGGCGAGGCCGAATACGACCAAGTGGGTGCGCAAGCCGAGCTTGAAGCCCCGCAAGCCCGCAAGGACGCCCGTTGACGCCGCGGGCACGCGACCCATCCGCTTGCGGAGGGCCTGCAAGGTCCAGGCACTCGGCATCCTCGGACAGACCCCTTTCCCCACCTCGTTCCTGAACGCCGTTGTGTTGCGGTTTCTCCCCAGGCGCAAGGCCTAGCAGCGCACCACCAGATTGTGGCGAACGGCGGCCACCGATCGGACATGGGCGCGTGACAATACCGTGATCGCCCCGCACATCAACGCGCGGCTCATGTCCGGCGCCGTTTCAGGGTGTAGCGATACATGTCGGTGATGTCCGCGCCCGGCATGGCCGCCTCCATGCGCTGCCACAGATCGACGACCGGGCCGGAAACATCATCCGGAATGCCCGCGGCGCGCGCCGCCTCGAGATAGAGGCGGATGTCCTTGAGCTGCAGCTTGGCCGTGAATCCGGCGTCATAGCGATCATGGAGGATGCGGTTCAGGAATTTGTCCTCGGTCGCCGAGTTGCGGCCCGACGAGGCGTTGACGATGTCGAGGATGGTCTTCATGTCGATGCCGAGGCCGGTGCCGAAGGCTATGGCCTCGCTGGTCGCGGCCAGCGCCGTGGCCGAGAGGAAGTTGTTCAGCACCTTGACGGCCTGTCCCTGCCCGGGTTTCGGGCCTACGTGGAACGGCTTGCCCATCAAGGCCATCACCGGCTTCCAGCGCTCGTAGCTGTCCTTCGGGCAGGCAAGCATGATGGCGATCGTGGCCTTGTCGGCGCCCGACGTCCCGCCCGAGACGGGCGCATCAACGTACTCGATGCCGGCCTTGGCCAGCAGGGCCGCACAGGCTTCCGCCGCCAGCGTTCCGATGGTCGAGGTGTCGATCACCGTCGTGACCTTGCGGTCGGGCGCCGCAGCGAGCTCGCGCGACACGGCCTGCGAGACTGTCCCGTCGGGCAGCGAGAGAATGACGGTTGCGGCACGTGCTGCGACCTCGGCGTTGCTCTTGGCGATGCTGGCGCCTTCCGGCGCGCGCTCCGTGCTCATCGCATCGGCCACGACCAGCGGGTAGCCGGCCTTGGCCAGATGCCGGCTCATGCGGTGGCCCATGCTGCCCACCCCGATCCAGCCGATCGTCTCCTTCATGCTGCGCTCCTTGCTGCGTATCCGTGTGCGCGATCACGCCGGCGGGGCGGCGATGACATTCGCATAGGCGTGACGCTTGGTGATCGTGCCGGCGTGCTGGAAGATGTCGAGCACCGCCTCGTATGCCGGCTCGGTGATTTCCACGTGCGGCGTCCAGTTGCCGAGCTTCTGGTAAGTGGCGATGGTCTTGGCGAGGACGGCCGGGTCGATGTCCTTGAAGTAGGATGCCTCCGCTCTGGCAACCTCCGCCGCCGGGGTGGCGAGCAGCCAGGCGCGCGCCTTGCGGTAGGCGCGCATGAAGCTCCGCGCCATGTCGGTGGCGAGCCACTGCGGCGTTGCCGCGAGGCTGGAGAAGGCGCACGTGCCGCTGGCGTCGGCGAGGGCGGCAACGATGTGGCCCACGCCATCGTGCTCGATCTGCTGGGGGCCCGGGCCCTGCAGATGCACGTAGTCGCCCTCGCCCTTGCGGAAGGCTGAGATCATGTTCTCGGTTGAGCCCACGTCGACGAGCATCAGGTCTTTGACGTCGACGCCCTTCTTGAAGCAGGCGTACTTGAACATGGCCATCGGCTGGCCGCCGTGATCGGCGACCACCCTCTTGCCTTTGAGCTTGTCCCAGGTGAACGACTTGTCGGGGCTCCTGCCGGCGATAAAGAAGCCGTCGCGCTCGTTGATCTGGGCGAAGTGCATGACGGGCGGCTTCTTGCCCTGCTCGAGGGCGGCGAACGAGGCCGACGGCGCGGACTGGCCGACGTGAACGGACCCGTCGGCGAGACCGGCGATCGCCGACTTGCCGGGTGCCGAAACCGTATGCCTTGCGACGAGCCCCTCCTGTTGCAGGAAGCCGCCGGCGAAGGTGGCGATGAGCGGCGAGTAGAATGCGGAAAACCGGGTGAACTCGATGCGGATTTCCTCGCTCAACGGGGCCTCCCTGGCGATGCCTTGCGCGACTGGTGAACCAGAAGGGCGCCATTTTCCCTCATTTGCCACCCCCGCCAAAGCGCCAATGCCGCACGAGCCGCCGAACCAGCGTGAGGCAGCCAAGCGGAACACGCCTGCTGCGTTAATGGGCAGAACTGCCGCGGTGTGCCGCCATGCCTTTCATTGCGCCACCACGCAGGCGAAATTGACGTGAAAAATCAGAGCGCTAGCGAGAGCACCCGAACGGCACGCGACGGGCTTGCTCGCCATCCCGGCCCTTGTCACGATGGTGACAAGGCGAGAGGCCGGGCGCCCGGCGCAACCGGCTCGCCGATATCCAGGCGGAGCGAGCGCGGATGAGCGAAGCCACTCTCGACAAGCTGATCGACGCCAGTGCAGAAGCCTTGGCGCTCCCGATTGCGGCGGAGTGGAAGCCGGCGATCAAGGCCAGCCTGGAGGCGACCCTGCTGCAGGCTGCGCTGGTCGCCGAGTTTCCTTTGCCGGATGAGGCGGAGCCGGCCCCCGTGTTCGAGGCTTGATGCCCATGACGGCGTGGATGTCGGCAGCGGACATCGCCGAGAACGTCCGGGCGGGCAAGGCCAGCGCCGCCGGCATCCTTCAGGCGGCGCTGGAGCGCATTGCCCGGCGCGACAGACCCCTCAACGCCTTCACTGCGGTGACGCGCGAACGCGCGCTCGCCAAGGCGCGTGCCGTCGATGCGGATCGCGCCGCCGGCCGGCCGCTCGGGCCCCTGGCCGGCGTGCCGTTTGCGGTCAAAAACCTGTTCGACGTCGCCGGGCTGCCGACGTTGGCCGGTGCCAAGATCAACAAGGAGCGGGCACCCGCAGGCGAGGACGCCACCTTGATCAGTCGGCTCGAGGCGGCCGGAGCCGTGCTCCTCGGGGCGCTGAACATGGGCGAGTACGCCTACGACTTCACGGGCGAGAACGCGCACTTCGGTCCCTCACGCAATCCCCACGACACGACCCGCATGACCGGCGGCTCTTCCGGCGGAACCGGCGCCGCCGTCGCCGGCGGCCTTGTGCCCTTTGCTCTGGGTTCCGACACCAACGGGTCGATCCGCGTGCCGTCGTCGTTCTGCGGCGTCTTCGGCTTGAAGCCGACCTACGGGCGCCTGTCGCGTGCGCGAACCTTCCCGTTCGTGGCGAGCCTGGATCACCTGGGACCGCTGGCGCGAAGCGCACGTGATCTCGCGCTGACCTACGACGCCATGCAGGGCCATGACCCCGCGGACCCCGTGTGCAGCAGGCGCAGCGCGGAACCCGCGACACCATCGCTTGGACGCGGCCTGCAGGGGCTGCGCATCGCCCTCGCTTGCGGCTACTTCCGGCGCAGCGCCTCGGCCGAGGCGCTGGAGGCAGTGGGGCGCGTGGCCCGGGCGCTCGGCGCGACGCGCGAAATCGAGATTCCCGAGGCCGGACGCGCTCGTGCTGCCGCCGCCG
>DATFCC010000349.1:0-15536 GCA_035253505.1 Hyphomicrobiaceae bacterium | reverse complement strand
TCAGCGTGCGCTCGAACTGACCGGTCTGCTTCTCATTGATGCGGAAGTAGGTGGAGAGCTCCATCGGACAGCGCACGCCCTCCGGCACGTATACGAACGAGCCGTCCGAGAACACCGCCGAGTTGAGGGAGGCATAGAAATTGTCCGACTGCGGCACCACCGAGCCCAAATACTTCTTCACGAGGTCGGGATGGTTGCGCACGGCCTCCGAGATCGAGCAGAAGATCACGCCGGCCTTGGCCAGCTCCTCCTTGAAGGTGGTGACCACCGACACGCTGTCGAACACGGCATCGACGGCAACGCGCGAGCCGTTCTTCACGCCGGCGAGGATCTCCTGCTCCTTGAGCGGAATCCCGAGCTTCTCGTAGGTGCGCAGCAGCTCCGGGTCGACCTCGGCGAGGCTCTTGGGCCCCTCGGTCGATTTGGGAGCGGCGTAGTAGTAGAGGTCCTGGAAGTCGATCCTGGGATAGTGGACGTTGGCCCACACCGGCTCGGTCATCGTCTTCCAGCGCCGGAACGCCTCCAGCCGCCACTCGAGCATCCAGGCGGGCTCATCCTTCTTCCTGGAGATGAACGCGACGATGTTCTCGTCGAGACCTTTCGGCGCCTTCACGCTCTCGATGGTCGTCTCGAAGCCGTACTTGTACTGGTCGACGTCGATCCTTCGCACCTGATCGATCGTCTGCTGGACTGCTGGCATCGTTTGACCCTGTTCTCGTACGTTTCGTTGCTCTAGGCGACCGCGCGCGTGCGGCGGGTCGCGGCGATGTGGGCAAATCCGTCGATGAAGCGTGCGGTGTCGCGCTCCGTCGAGCCGTGGCCCAGGCTGATGCGGATGGCAGCGCCGGCGACGTGGGGGGCTATGCCCATTGCCGCCAGGACGTGGCTGGCGCCCACCTTGCCCGACGAACATGCCGCGCCCGCGCTCACGGCAAAACCGGCAAGATCGAGCGCGATCACCAGCGTCTCCGCGCTGGCGCCCGGCAGCGCCAGGCTCGTCGTGTTGGGCAGGCGCGGGGCATCGCCGCCGATGACCATGATGCCCGGCACGGCGTCCTGGATCTGCCTTTCCAGCTCGTCGCGCAGCGCCTGCACGCGACCCATGCCGGGCAGCTCGGACATGGCCGCCTGTGCCGCGGCGCCGAAGCCGGCAATGGCCGCCACATTCTCGGTGCCCGCGCGCCGACGGCGCTCCTGCCCGCCGCCGCCGATGAACGCCGCCAGCGTCGCCGGCTCGCGCACGATGAGTGCGCCGATGCCCTTCGGCCCGCCCAGCTTGTGCGCGGACAGTGTCAGATAATCGACACCGAGCGCGCCCACGCCGAGCGCGACGCGGCCGGCGGCCTGCACCGCATCCGTGTGCGACGCTGTTCCCTGCCGGCGGGCACTGGCGGCCCATTCGGCCACCGGCTGCAGCACGCCGGTCTCGTTGTTGGCCACCTGCAGGGTGAGCAGCCGGCGTCGCCCTGAAGCCTTGGCAAGTGCCTCTGCGAAGCTGTCGCCGTCGACGACGCCATCGCGTCGAACGCCGATGTCGACGACACGGGCGCCGGATCGGCGCACCGGCGCCAAAACGGAGTCATGCTCGATGCCGGCGACGAAGATCTCGTCCCAACCGGCCGCCAGCACGGCGTTGTTGCTTTCCGTGCCGCCGCTGGTGAACACCACCTCCGTCGGCCGGGCGCCGACGAGGGCTGCGACCTGTTCGCGGGCATCCTCGATGATGGCGCGGGCGCGGCGGCCTTCGGCGTGCGGCGAGGACGGGTTGCCCGTCACGTCGAGGGCCGCAAGCATCGCCTGCCGCGCTTCAGGCCGCAGGGGCGCTGTCGCATTCCAATCGAGGTATGTGCGCGGCATCGTCATCAGCCTGCCAGTCCCTCAGGCGCTGCCGGGCGCTGGCCTCCGGCCTGCAGAGCGCGGCGCGAGAGCGGCACGCCGTCGATGACCTCCTGCAACTTCACGCCCGCGAGAAAGGTTGCGATCTCCTCGCCCAGCGCGTCCCATAGGCCGTGCGTCAGGCAGCGCTGACCGGGCAGGCAGGGCTTGGCAGCCTCGCCGCCACACCGCGTCATACGCATGTCCTCTTCGACCGCGGCCATGATCTCGGCAACGCTGATGGTGGATGCGGGACGGCCCAGCCGGTAGCCGCCGAAGCGGCCGCGCGCGCTCTCCACCAGCCCTGCCCGGCGCAGTTTGAGGAAAAGCTGCTCCAGATAGGCGAGGGAAATCTGCTGACGCTCAGCGATGGCCGAGAGGGCCAGCGCGCCATCGGCGCCATAGCGGGCCAGATCGGCCATCGCCGTCACGGCGTATCGCCCGCGCGTATTCAGCTCCACGACGACCTCCACGCCACGCCACTTTTCAACGACATCCGTCGCACTTGCTTTTGCCACCCCTGCTCGTGCTAAGAGAGCCGCTGGCGAACAGTTGAGAGCGGGTGCCTGCGGCACCACCGAGCTCAAGCTCTTTCGAACTGTTCTAAACTTAGCGGATATATGGGAATTCCGACCGCGCAAGTCAAGTATTTTCGCGGCGGGCGCGATCATGAGACCAGCGGCAGGGCCGGCGTTCCGTGCGGGAGGGCCGGCGACCCAGTCCGCAACGTGAACCGAGAGCTTCCCGAAGCATGCCAGAGCTGATCATCAACGGGCCCGCCGGACGCCTCGAGGCCCGCTACCACCACGAAACCCCCAGCAACAGCCCCATCGCTCTCATCCTGCATCCCCATCCGCAGTTCGGGGGCACGATGAACAATCAGGTGGTGTATGCGCTCTACTACATGTTCGTGGAGCGCGGCTTCTCGGTGCTGCGCTTCAATTTCCGCGGCGTCGGGCGCAGCCAGGGGTATTTCGACAACGGTCCGGGCGAGCTGTCCGATGCGGCATCGGCGCTGGACTGGCTGCAGCTCCAGAACCCCGATGCGCGCTCCTGCTGGATCGCGGGCGTTTCGTTCGGCACCTGGATCGCCATGCAGCTCCTGATGCGGCGCCCCGAGATCGATGGCTTCATCTGCGTGGCGCCGCCTGCCAACCTATACGACTTCTCGTTCCTGGCGCCCTGCCCATCGTCTGGCCTGATGGTCAACGGCGACAAGGACCGCGTGGTGCCGTCGGCGTCGGTCGGTGAGCTGACGGTGAAGACCAAGGTGCAGAAGGGCGTCAAGATCGAGCACGCCGTGGTGCCGGAGGCCAACCACTTCTTCCAGGATCGGATCGACGATCTCATCAAGGTCGTCGGCGGCTATCTCGACAAGCGCACCATCGAGATGGAAGCCGAGCGCAAGGGCGGGTGAGGGTTGTAAAGCAGGGTGCAACAGGCGAAGCCGTATTGCACCGAAGGAAGTCCAACGGCGCAATACGCTTCGCTATTGCGCCCTACGGCTTCGGCGCCTTGGCCAACACGCCGCCGGTGAGCGGCTGCGGCACGCCGGTTGTGCCGGGGAACGAGATCGGCAGGCCTCTGAGTGAGCGGACGGCGAGGTAGGCCCAGGCCTCCGCCTCCACCGCATCGCCATCCATGCCGGCGGCCTCGGCGGGCGCGACGGCCGCCTCGACGCGCTCGGCGATCATGGCCATCAGCGTCTTGTTGCGGCGGCCGCCGCCGGAAACGACCCACAGCAGCGGCTGCTCGGGGAAGTGCGCGCGCGCCGTGGCGATGCTGGCGGCCGTGAAGGCCGTGAGCGTGGCCGCGCCATCCTCGGGCGCGAGATGATGCACGAGCTGCAGCGGAAACGCGTTGCGGTCGAGAGACTTCGGCGGCGGCTCACCGAAATACGAGTGGCGCAGGTACTGCGTGACATAGTCGTCGTGCACGCGCCCGCCGCCGGCGAAGGCGCCGCCTTCGTCGTGCGGCACACCGCGGTGGCGCAGCATCCAGTCGTCGATGAGGGCATTGCCGGGGCCCGTGTCGAAGGCGATGAGCTCGCCGTTGCGCCCGATCCACGTGGCATTGGCGACGCCACCGACGTTGAGCACCACCACCGGCCGTTCCGGCAGCCTGGCGGCGAGGGCGCGGTGGTAAACCGAGGCGAGCGGCGCGCCCTGTCCGCCGGCGGCGCAGTCCGCCGCGCGCAGATCGTAGACGACATCGATGCCGGTGAGCTGCGCCAGCCGCGCGCCATCGCCGATCTGGATGGTGAGAGCGCGGGCGACCGCGCCGGGGGCGAGCTGCGTGGCCCCGGAAGGCTTTGCCGGCTCGACCTTGTGCAGGACAGTCTGGCCGTGAAAACCGATGACGTCGATTGCCGCGGCTTGCAGGCCGTGCTGTTTGCAGAACGCGTTCACAACAGACGCGTGATGAGCCGTCAGATCGCGCTCCACATCGGCCAGGATGCCGGGCCGGCTTGTGCGGTCCGACAAGGTGCGCGCGGCGGCGATTGCCTCCCGCAACGCGGCCTTGAAGCGCGGATCGTACTGGAAGGTCTGCGCCGGACCGCGCTCGACGTGCGATTCGCCGTCGGTATCGATCAGCGCCACGTCGATGCCGTCCATGGACGTGCCGCTCATCAGGCCGATCGCGCGCATCGTCTTGCCCATGGGCGGCCTCCTGTGCTCTTTCCCGCTTCGCCGACCCTGTTCTAGGCTTGTCAGCCGTCCTTCGGCAGCTCAGCACGGGGTTGGAGCGTGATATGCGTACGCTTGCGCTCGTCCCGAGCCTGTCATTGGGCGGCCCGATGGACGAGGGTTCGCCAATCCCGCAGGCGCGGCGAGCGGGCACACTAAGTCATCGGGCCATACCCGACAAACCGGCCGACACGCCATGACCAAGTACAAGTCCGATTTCCTAAATGTGATGGATGAGCGCGGCTTCATCCACCAGTGCTCGGATTTCGCCGGGCTCGACGCGCTCGCGGCTGGGGGCAAGGCAGTCGGCTATATCGGCTTCGACTGCACGGCGCCGTCGTTCCACGTCGGCAACATGATCGTGCTGATGATGCTGCACTGGCTGCAGGCGACCGGCAACAAGCCGATCGTGCTAATGGGCGGCGGCACCACGCGCGTCGGCGATCCCTCCGGCAAGGACGAGACGCGCAAGATCCTTCCCGTGGAACAGATCGAGGCCAACAAGGCCAGCATGCAGAAAGCGTGCGCCAAGCTGATGACCTTCGGCGCGCGGCGCACCGATGCCGTCATGCTCGACAACGCGGAGTGGCTGACCCGGCTCAACTACATCGAGATGCTGCGCGATATCGGCCGGCATTTCTCCGTCAACCGCATGCTCACCTTGGAGTCGGTGAAGACCAGGCTGGAGCGCGACCAGGAAATGAGCTTCATCGAATTCAACTACCAGGTACTGCAGGCCTACGACTTCACGGTGCTGGCGCGCGAGCACGGCTGCAACCTGCAGATGGGCGCCTCCGACCAGTGGGGCAACATCGTCACCGGCATCGACCTCGGCCGCCGCATGGGCACGCACCAGCTCTACGCGCTGACGACGCCGCTGCTCACCACGTCGTCCGGCGCCAAGATGGGCAAGAGCGTGTCAGGTGCCGTGTGGCTCAACGAGGACATGCTCGGCGCCTACGATTTCTGGCAGTACTGGCGCAATGCCGAGGATGCCGATGTGGGCAGGTTCCTCAAGCTGTTCACGACGCTGCCGATGGCGGAGATCGCCAAGCTGGAGGCGCTCGCAGGCGCCGAGATCAATGAGGCCAAGAAGGTGCTGGCGACCGAGGTGACGGCCATGCTGCACGGCCGCGAGAAGGCCGAGGCCGCCGCCAAGACGGCGCAGCAGACGTTCGAGCAGGGCGCGCTTTCAGAGGGGTTGCCGACGGTGGAGGTTGCCTCGGCGGAGCTGGCGGAGGGCCTGGGCGTGCTCAGCGCGTTCGTGAAGGCGGGGCTCGTCAAGTCCAACGGCGAGGCGCGGCGCCAGATCGCGGGCGGCGGATTGCGCGTCAACGACGAGGCGGTTACCGAGGAAGCGCTGAAGCTTGGCTCGGGCGACCTGCGCAGCGGCGTGATCAAGCTGTCGCTCGGCCGCAAGCGGCACGTGCTGCTGAAGCCCGTGTAGCGGCAGCACGAGTTGGTCTGCCGCGATCGCGTGCAGCACGGCGCGCGACCGTTCGCCGCCGCATCGTCACGCCCGTGTAGACCGGCATCCGTGCCAGTTCCTCGCGTGGATCCCCGCCTGCGCGGGGATGACGTTGGCGGGTGGGAAACGCCTGCTCACAACCGGCGTTACTCCACGCTGGAGCACGCGCCGTCCGCCTCCTGAGCTTGTCGAAGGACCGGCCGCACGCTCCAGCCGTAGCCCGCTCCCGGGACCGCTGGCCCTGGGTCCCGGCTCTCCGCTGCGCTCCGGCCGGGATGACAACACGAGGGGAGGCGCTGCCTCCACCAACTGTCATCCCGGAATTTCGCGCAGCGAAATATCCGGGACCCAGGAGGAGAGACCAGGTGTGACCTCTCCTGGATGAGAGATACGTGCCGCGGCAAACACGATTGCGTGTGGGGATATTGAGCTGCTGTCGTGCCGCACCGAAATGCGATGAATGGCAGCTACCGGCAAATGCACGCGAGCGGGCGTGAGCGGATCGCAGCGGCGGGCAAAGGCGCCGGGCGAGGATCGCGTGCTGGATGCACAACTCGATGGGGCGCTGGCGCACACCTTTCCGGCCAGTGATCCGGTTGCCATCGGGCGCGCGACAGCGACCGAGCCGCCGGCGAGGCCGATCGAGCGCCGGGCGCCCGTGTTCCGCTTGACGCGCTAGGCTAAATATCCAGATCCTTGGCGAAGGCGGCGCGTTGCTGGATGAAGCGGAAGCGTGCCTCGGGCTTGGAGCCCATCAGTGCGTTGACCGCATCGGTGACCTCGGCACGGTCATCGGCGATCTCCACGCGCAGCAGCGTGCGCTTGGAGGGGTCCATCGTCGTTTCCTTGAGCTGGGGCGCGTTCATCTCGCCCAGGCCCTTGAACCGGCTCACCTCGACCTTGGCGTTGGCGGGGAATTCGCGCTTGATGAGTTCGTCCTTGTGGCGGTCGTCGCGCGCGTAGAACGACTTCGGCCCATGCGTGAGCTTGTAGAGCGGCGGCAGGGCGAGGAAGAGATGGCCCTGCTCGATCAGCTCCGGCATCTCCTGGTAGAAAAAGGTGATCAGCAGCGAGGCGATGTGGGCGCCGTCGACGTCGGCGTCGGTCATGATGATCACGCGCTCGTAGCGCAGGTCCTCGTCGCGGTAGCGCGCTCCCGTTCCCACCCCCAGCGCCTGGATCAGGTCCGATAGGAGCTGGTTCTGGGACAGCTTCTGCGAGGAGGCATTGGCGACGTTGAGGATCTTGCCGCGCAGCGGCAGCACGGCCTGGCGCTCGCGGTCGCGGGCCTGCTTGGCTGAGCCGCCGGCCGAGTCGCCCTCGACGATGAAGATCTCGGTGCCCTGCTTGGAGTTGAGGCTGCAGTCGGCGAGCTTGCCCGGCAGGCGCAGCTTGCGCGTGGCGTTCTGGCGACCGACCTCCTTCTCGCGCTTGCGCTTGAGCCGCTCTTCGGCCTGCTCGATGGCCCAGTCGAGCAGCCTGGTGGCCTGCTGCGGGCTGTCCGCCAGCCAGTGGTCGAAGGCGTCGCGCACCGCGCCCTCGACGATGCGCGATGCTTCCTGGGTGGCGAGCTTGTCCTTGGTCTGGCCCTGGAACTCGGGCTCGCGAATGAACACCGACAGCATGGCGGCGGAGGTGCCCAGCACGTCGTCGGCCGTGATCTGTGCGGCACGCCGGTTGCCGACCCGCTCGCCGAAGTCGCGCAGGCCCTTGCCCAGGGCCGACCGGAAGCCGTTCTCGTGGGTGCCGCCCTCGGGCGTGGGAATGGTGTTGCAGTACGAGTTGAGGAAGCCGTCCTCGTCGGCCACCCAGCAGGCTGCCCACTCCACCGAGCCGTGACCGCCCTCTCTCTCGATGCGGCCGGCGAAGATGTCCTTGGTGACGCGCGTCTGCCCGTTGATGGTGGCTTCCAGGTATTCCTTGAGGCCGCCGGGGAAATGGAAGGTCGCCTCGGCCGGCGTGTCGTCGGTGATGAGCGACGTGTCGCACGACCAGCGGATCTCGACGCCGCCGAACAGGTAGGCCTTGGAGCGCGCCATGCGGAACAGCCGCTGCGGCTTGAAGGCGGCACCCTTGCCGAAAATCTTGTCGTCAGGCTTGAACCGGATCTTGGTCCCGCGACGGTTCTTGATCGCACCGAGGCTCTTGAGCTTGCCGAGGGGAGCGCCGCGCGCGAATTGCATGGTGTAGAGCTGCTGGCCACGCGCGACCTCGACCTCCAGCCGCTCGGAGAGCGCATTGACCACGGACACGCCCACGCCGTGCAGGCCGCCCGAGGTGTTGTAGACCTTGCTGTCGAACTTTCCGCCCGAATGCAGGGTGGTCATGATGACTTCGAGGGCGGACTTGCTCTTGAACTTGGGGTGCGGGTCGACGGGGATGCCGCGGCCGTTGTCGGTGACCGACAGGAAGCCATCGGCCTCCAGGCACACCTCGATCCAGGTGGCGTGCCCCGCCACCGCCTCGTCCATGCAGTTGTCGATGACTTCGGCGAACAGGTGGTGCAGGGCCTTCTCGTCGGTGCCGCCGACGTACATGCCGGGCCGCCGCCGGACGGGCTCGAGACCCTCCAGCACCTCGATGTCGGCGGCCGTGTAGCTCGAGGAGCTGTCGGCAGGCTTGCGCGCGGCACGAACCACTTTCTCTTTCGCCTCCTGTTTCCCGGTCACTTCGCCCTCGCCCGCGCGGTCCCTCTCGCCCGCGGGCACCGGCACGGCCGGCACGGACGGCTGGGCGGCGCGCGCGGCGGCCTGAAGGGCCTCCAGCTTGGTCACGGCCTCCTCGGCCTTCCGGCGCTTGGCGTCGTCGGAGCGGCCGAACAGGTCGCGCAAGGCACGGAATGCTGGCATGGGTCTTCAGGCCCACATGGTGGCGGAATTATAGCGCTCGAACGCCGACGCCACGCACAGGGAGGCCGCCCAAAGCGGCGAATCCCCAACACCCAGGCGGCCCCAAGTCGCACGGGCGGGGGCTGATGGCAAGCGTGCCCCCGCAACACATGGGACCGCGCTTTGGGGCCCCAGGGGTGCGGGCGGGGTGTCCGCGTGCCAGACCGGGGAGCGGCGGGCAACGGCGCGCCTTCACGTTGGTGTTGCTTCCTTTTCGGGCAGCGATGCCTATGTTGCGCCAATGACATCCACGCAGACCCTGCGCTCCGCCGGCGCACCCGTGCCGGCGGCCGGCGGCCTTTGGCGCTCAGAATTGGCGGAGACCGTCCGGCTGGCCCTGCCGATGGCGCTGACCCAGCTCGGCCAGATCGTGATGATGACCACTGACCTGGTTCTCATCGGCCGTCTCGGCGACGAGGCCCTGGCGGCTGCCGCCTTAGCCCACACGGTACTTTTCGCGGCGTTCACACTGGGCATGGGGCTCGTGTCGGCAGTGGCGCCGCTGGCGGCGCAGGCCTACGGGGCGCGGCAGCCGCGGATGGTGCGGCGCGCGCTGCGCGTGGGCATCTGGGCCGGGCTGATCCTGGGCGTGCCGCTGACGGCAGCCCAGTTCTGGGGTGCGGATATCCTGGTCGGGCTCGGCCAGGAGCCGCATGCGGCATCGCTCGCCGGCCGCTATCTCACGGGCATGGCCTGGGCGATCATCCCCGGGTGGATGTTCATCGCCCTGCGCAACTTCATGGGGGCGGTGAACCGGCCGGAGCCGGCGCTGTGGATCACGCTCTTCGCCATACCGGTCAACGCCGCCCTTGCTTATGCGCTGATCTACGGCGTGGGCCGCCTGCCGGGCCTCGACCTGCTCGGCGCCGGCCTGGCGACGGCCATCGTCAATGCGGGGATGTGCGTGGCGGCAGTGGTGATTGCCTACACGCGGCGCCCGTTCAAGAAGTATCGCGTGCTGGGCCGTTTCTGGCGCCCGGACTGGCCGCTGCTTGCCAAGCTGGTGGCGGTCGGACTGCCGATCTCGGGTGCGCTGCTGCTGGAGTACGGGCTGTTCGCCGCCGCCGCGCTGCTGATGGGCCGCATATCCACGAGTGCGGTTGCCGCCCACCAGATCGCGCTGCAGACGGCGGCGGTGCTCTACATGGTGCCGTTCGGCATCGCGCTCGCGGCCACCGTGCGTGTAGGGCAGGCCGTCGGCAGGCGTGACGCGGTCGGCGCGCGCCGCGCGGGTTTCGTGGCGATCGGGCTCGCCATCGCCTTCATGGGCGCCATGACGCTGATCGTCGGCCTGACACGGCACATGGTGCCGCTGCTGTTCCTGGGCACCGAGGCGCCGAACGCCTCCGCGACCATGGCGCTCGCGGCGACGCTGCTGCTGCTTGGCGCGACCTTCTTCATCACCGACGGCCTGCAGACGGCCGCCGGCGGGGCGTTGCGCGGGTTGAACGATACGCGGGTGCCGCTGCTGTTTGCGGCCTTCAGCTTCTGGGCGGTGGGATTTGCCAGCTGCGTGTGGCTCGGCTTCGCGCTGGGCCTGGGCGCCATCGGCGTGTGGATCGGCTTGTCGCTGGCCACCGCCGCCTATGCCGCGCTGCTGGTGTGGCGCTTCCACCTGCTGACCGCGCGCGGCTATCTGCCGGCCGTGCCGACGGCCGCCTGACGGCGAGCCGCGCGCCTTTCAGTCCCTCAGGCAAGACGCAGTGCATCCCTGCGCTCGTTGTGCGCGCGATTGGCGCGGCCGAGTTTGAGCTTCCCGTCGCGTGTGGTATATGCTAGCAGAAAATTTGCTAGCACAAGCGTCGCGAGGCTTGCAGCCATGAAGGTGTGGAGCATCATCAGCCAGAAGGGCGGCAGCGGAAAAACCACGCTGGCTCTCCAGCTCGCCATCGCCGCGGCCAGGACCCGCAAGGTGCTCGTCATCGATCTCGACCCGCAGCAGTCGGCGGAGCGCTGGCACGCGATCCGGCAGCGCGCCACCGGCAGCAAGGACGATCCGAGCATCGCCGCCGGCCCCTACCAGAAGCTGCCGGACATGCTGCGAACGGCGCGCAGGCTCGGCGCCGATCTCGTATTGGCCGACACGCCCCCCAAGCTCGACAAGGCGATCGTGCCCGCGCTCAAGTCGGCCAGCCTGGTGCTGGTGCCGCTCAAGAGCGGGGTGCTCGACCTGCAGGCGCTGGAGGACTCGGCCGAGCTGATCAGCCTTGCCAAGGCGCGCAGCAGGTCGGTCGTCATCCTGAACGCGGTGCCTGCCGGCCCCCATAAGGAGACGGCGATCCGGGAAAGCCTGCGAACGGCCGCCCGCCTGAAGCTGGAGGTGATTCCGGCCCGCTTGAGCGATCTGCCGGCGTACGGCCAGGGACTGAAGACCGGCCGCGGGGTTACGGAGATGGAGAAGAATGGCACGGCAGCCAAGGAGATCACGGCGCTCCTCGAATCCCTCTGGGCGCGCGACAAAGCAGACGATGCCGGTGAGTGACATGCAGGGCCCCGGGATCTCGCTGACGGATGCCATCAAGGCCACGGCCGGACGCGTTCCGCGCAAGGCGACGCGGCGGACGGCCTTCACTGCGATGCCATCCGCCACGCCGAGCCCGTCCATGACGCAGTCGGTGAAGAAGGTGGCGGCCAAGCCGCGCCATCAGCCGGCCACGCGCACGGGCCGGAAAGGTTTCGTCCTCTACTTCGATCCGCCCGTTGCCAGCGCCATCCGCCGCTTGGCGTCCGAGTACGACGCCACCAACCAGGATCTCGGCGAATGGGCCTTCAGGCTTCTGTTCGAGAAATTCGGGGAGGCATGGCCGGCCTGAACCGGGGAGGCCGGCCGCTCGGCGCCGATGTCGCTGCCATGCTTGTGGGTGCGCGCATGAGTGAGGGCATATCGCTTACCGATGCCGTCCGCGAGGCGGCCGGCGTTTCGCTGACCCGTGCGGTGAAGGAGGCTGCCGGCTCCGGCGAAGGCTTCCTGGAGGACGTGCTGCAAGCGGACGCGCGGCCGCCAGCCGCTGCCTCCCGGCCGATGAGATGGATGCGTGCCAGGGTGCTTCGGCTGGCCGCAGTGGTGCTCGTGACTGTGCTGGTGGTGCCGGTCACGCCGTCGGCGGTGCGCAAGGCCGGACGCGGCCAGGTCGAAGCCGCGCCGGTGCGCGTGGCCCTGGTGATCGGCAACTCCGGCTATCGCCATACCCCGCGGCTCGAAAATCCGCGCAATGACGCCACCGACATGGCCGCCACGTTGCGGCAAATCGGCTTCAGGGTCGTGGAAGGCTTCGATCTCGACAAGAGCGGCTTCGATGCCAAGGTGCGCGAGTTCGCCGCGGCGCTCAAGGGCGCGGATGTCGGCCTCTTCTACTACGCCGGCCACGGCATCCAGGTGGCGGGCCACAACTACCTCGTTCCCATCGATGCCAGGCTCAGCACGGTTGCCGCGCTCGACGCGGAGATGGTGCGGCTCGATGCGGTGCACCTGACGATGGAGCAGGAAGCACGCACCCGGCTGCTGTTCTTCGATGCCTGCCGCGACAACCCCCTCGTGCGCAACCTCGTGCGCGCCATGGGGTCGCGGACGCCGAATGTGGGGCGCGGGTTGGCTGCCGTCGTCGGTGGCGCGGGCACGCTGATCAGCTTCTCGACGCAGCCGGGCAATGTCGCCCTCGACGGCGAGGGCCGCAACTCGCCTTATTCCGGGGCCCTCCTGCGCCAGATCGCAAAGTCCGGCGACGACCTCAATGCCATCCTGATCGCCGTGCGCAACGACGTCATGCGCTTGACGGACGGCCGGCAAGTGCCGTGGGAGCATTCGGCGCTGACGCGGCAGTTCTACTTCGCCCGCGATGGCGTCCCGGCGGCGGCGTGGCGGCCGACAGCGATCTCCATTCAGATCGAAGCACGCTAGACTAGCTCCGGGCGGAGACGAGTTGCGGCACTTGCGTGTGCCACGCCGTGTCGCGCTGATAGGCGTCGGCGATCCTCAGCACGCGGCCCTCGCCGAATGGCCGCCCCTGGACCTGAAAACCGATCGGCAGGCCGTTGCTGTCGAAGCCGCACGGCACGCTCACCGACGGCAGTCCGAGATAGTTGATGGCCCGCGTGTTGGCGGAGATGGCGGCAAAAGCTTCGACGGAGCCCGGCGCACCGGCATCGATATCGGTGGCAGCCAGGGTGGGCACCTTCATGCGGATGGTCGGGGCGGCGAACACATCGCATTTGGCGAACACCTCCCTGCCGACGGTGCGCAGGATCGGCCCGCGACGGGAAAGCGCCTCCAGGTAGTGCACGGCGGGAATGGCGTAGCCCGAATACATCCGCCCGCTCAGATGCGCATTGTAGTCCTGGGACCGGTCGCGCATCCATTGCGCGTGGATGGTGGCGCCTTCGACGCGCGAGACGATCGCCACGTAGGTGTTGACCGCGTCCATGTGCGGCACGGCCAGCCGGACCGTACGCGCGCCGCGCGCTTCCAGCACCTTCATGGCCGCCTCGAAGGCCGCCACGACCTCGGGGTCGGCGCCATCGAAGAAGAAGTTGGTGGGAATGCCGATGACGAGGCCGCGAATGTCGCCGTCGAGCCCGGCTTCATAATCGGGAACCGGCTCACTGGAGGAGGTCGGATCCCTGGCGTCGTGACCGGCGATGATGCGCAACAGCCGGGCGCAATCGCGCGCCGTGCGGGCCAGCGGCCCGACGTTGTCGGCCGAGAACGACAGCGGCATGGCGCCGTAGCGGGAGACGCGTGTCTGCGTGCCCTTGATGCCGGTGACGCCGCACATGGTCGCGGGCAGCCGGATCGAGCCGCCGGTGTCGGAGCCCAGCGCCCCGTACACGAAGCGCGCGGCGACTGACGCACCCGATCCCGACGAGGAGCCGCCGGTGCAGTAGTCGAGGTGCCAGGGGTTGTGGCAGTCGCCGAAGTGGGCGTTGTGGCCGGTCGGGTTCTGGGCGAACTCGGCCATGTTGAGCGCGCCGACGGTGATCGATCCGGCGCCCTCCAGCCGCTCGATGGCGGTTGCGGTGTAGGAGGGCCGGAACTCCTTGCGGATCTTGGAGCCGCACGTGCAGCGCTTGCCGGCGCGGTAGTACATGTCCTTGTGGGCCAGCGGCACGCCGTGGAGGGGGCCGAGCGACCGCCCTGCCGTGCGCAGCTTGTCGAGGCCGTGCGCGGCTTCCAGTGCGTCCTCCGCATGGAGCGCGATCGCCGAGTTGACGGCCTTGTCACCGGCGGAGAAGGCATCGAGCGCCGCCTTTGTCAGGGCGAGCGAGGTCACCTCGCCCTTGCGGACCGCATCGGCGGCTTCGACGAGGCTGAGGCGCGTCAGCTGCGCGCCCGGCGCGGGCGCCGTCATCGGGCGGTCTCCTTGAGCTCGTCGAGGGCAGCCTCGAAGCTGGAAGGCTCGTCCTCGAAGGCAAGCTGGCCGCGCTGGGCCTCGAAGCCCTTGGCGATCTCGGCAAGCCCGCGCGCGAACTCCTCGCCGGCGCGGTTCGGCGGCTCCACGCCCGACCAGAGCCTCGCCTGCACCACCGCCTGCCGATCGATCTCTTGTGACATTGGACGCCTCCGGTGCTGCATCGCCAGTAGCGAGGCAGACTATAGCGTCATCGGGCGGGCGGAAGCCCCCCGCTGCGAGCATGGGACGTTTGGAGAGCCGTCAAACCTGCATGGCGGCGGGCCGAGTTGGCGCGGGGGCTACTCGGCAGCCATGCGCTTCACGGCTCCGTCGGCGGTAACCTCCTGGAGGGCATGGAAGCCTTCGAACTCGGGATGGCCGAGCGTGGTGGGCTTGCTGGAGGTGCCGGCGCGGGCATGGGCCTTGCGGAAGGCCTCGGACCTGGTCCAGGCCTCGAAGTCCGCGTGGGACTGCCAGATGGTGTGCGACGCGTAGAGGATGTGATCCTCGCGCTCGGGCCCGCGCAGCAGGTGGAACGAGACAAAGCCCTGCATCGTGTGCAGATAGCTCTCGCGGCCGAACCAGGCATTCTCGAAGGCCCCCGTGGCGTCCTTCAGCACCTTGAACCTGTTCATGGCGATGAACATTCGCGCGTCTCCTTCGCGTGTCTCGGTTTGGGGCCTTGTAGCATTGCTGGGTCCCGCCTGTCGCCTCACCAGCGAACGGTCGCGCTGGCCGAGACGTAGCGGCCGGGCGATCGCAACAGCGCCAGATTGGGATTGGCGGCCAGCACGCTGCGCACGTCCTGCGGGTTGAAGGAGCTGGCGTTGAAGATGTTGAAGAGCCCGGCATTGAACGTGAACGTCGGAGACCTCGTAGGAAATCAGCGCGTCGAACGTGGTGTGTCCGTCGCGCCTTGATGTGGGATCGCTGGCCCGCTCCTTCTCGCTGACGAAGGGGGCGCGGAACTCTCCACCCCAGCCCATAAGCAGGCTGCCGTAGCGGATGCCGGCAGCAGCCGTGCTTCCGTCCGAAAAGAAGCTTGCCTTGGTTATGTTTGTTGACTTATTCAGTCAAGAATAGGCGAGCGTCGGTGCGCCGTAGCCTTATGCGCGAGACTTTCAAGCAACAGTTGGCGCAAACGGACCCGGATGATGAGCAGCGAGGACCCGTCAGGACGGCACCGCAGCGGGCCCGCTGCGTCGGCGGGCCGGCCGCCGCGGATAAAAGT
>DATFCC010000348.1:0-5216 GCA_035253505.1 Hyphomicrobiaceae bacterium | reverse complement strand
CGGCCCGTCGCCGCCGCGGGTGGCGCGCGCCACGTCCGTCAGAAAGCGTGCTTCGTCGCCGGCCGCCAGGCGCGGCGCCGCCTCCGCCATGGCGTCGAGCAGAGGATCGAGCCAGGCCGCATCGGCCTTGGCGAAGTCGTGCAGGACATGCCGCGTGACGAGGTCCTTGGCGCCCGGATGGCCGATGCCGATGCGCACGCGCTGATACTCGTTGCCGATATGGGCGGTGATCGAGCGCAGCCCGTTGTGACCGGCATTGCCGCCGCCGGTCTTCACCTTGAGCTTGCCCGGCGCCAGGTCGAGCTCGTCGTGAAAGACGAGAATGTCGGCGTCCGCCACCTTGAGGTAGCGCTGCGCCTCGCCGACCGAACGGCCGCTGTCGTTCATGTAGGTCTGCGGCTCGAGCAGCATCACCTTGTGGCGGCCGAGCAGGCCCTCGCACACCAGCGCCGAGAACCGCTTGCGCCATGGCCCGAGCCGATGCCGCTCGGCAATGCGGTCGAGCGCCATGAAGCCGACGTTGTGGCGTTGGCGCGCGTGTTCGCTGCCCGGGTTGCCGAGGCCGACGAAGAGCTTCATGGAGTGCGCCTGCAGAAGGCCGCCGCAGCGATGGCCGGCGCCCTACTTCTTGCCCTTGTCGGCGGCGGGCTTGGCGGCAGCCGGCTTGGCTGCCTCCTTGCCGGCCGGCGCCTTGGCACCCGCAGCCTCCTTGCCCGCCGGCGCCTTGGCATCGCCGTCCGCGGCAGCCGCCTCGGCACCTTCGGCGGGAGCCGCACCCTCGGCGGTGGCCGCCTCGGCGCCCGGCGTGGGCTCGTCCTCGATCTTGTGGCCGGCGACGGTCGCCACCGTGAAATCGCGGTTCTGGATGGTCGGCTTCACGCCCTCGGGCAGTTTGATGGCCGAGATGTGGATGGAGCGCCCGATCTCCAGGCCCTCGAGGTTGAACTCGAAAAAGTCCGGAATGGCGTCGGCCGGACAGGTCACCTCGATCTGATGGCGCACGATGTTGAGCACGCCGCCACGCTTCAGACCGGGCGACAGGGCCTCGTTGATGAAGCGCACGGGCACGTCGACGCGGATGCGCGCGCCCGCGCCGACCCGCTGAAAGTCCACGTGGATGGGCCAGTCCTTCACCGGATCGAGCTGGATATCGCGCGGGATGACGCGCGACTTCTTGCCGTCGATATCGAGGTCGAAGACCGTGGACAGGAACTTGCCGCGACCGACGATGACGTTCAGCTCCCGGCCGTTGACGGAAATGTTCTCAGGCTTGCCACCGTCACCGTAGACGACCCCCGGCACCCTGTCCTCGCGTCGCGCGGCGCGCGCGCCGCCCTTGCCCGAGCGAGCACGCGCCTGGGCCTTGATTTCACTGGTCTGCTGCGCCATTGGCTGGTCTCCAACAGGGACATCGCCTCGACCGCTGGGCGGGAGACGGCCCCGAATTCGGGCGGTTTATACCGGCCACCCGGCGCTCGCGCAACCGCTGACGCCGTCGCCGCTGCGCTATGGCGTCACTCCGACGGGAGCGGGATCCAGTTGTAGAGCGCGATACCGCCGTCCACCGCCACGGTCGTGCCGGTGACATAGCCGGAAAACCGGTCCGACAGCAGGGCCAGCGCCATGTCCGCCATATCCTGGGCACGGCCGAGACGGCCCAGCGGGATCTTGCCTGCAAAGTCGAATGCGGCCGCGTTGAACCCGCCGCCAGGCACGGCCCCCGGCGCCAGGGCGTTGACGCGGATGCCGCTTGGCCCCAGCGCACGCGCCAGCTCCTTCACGACCATGGTTTGTCCGGCCTTCGAGGCGGCGTAGTGCGGAATATTGCGCGGCGTCTCGGCGTGCAGCGATGTGATGAACAGCATGCGGCCTTTGGTGCCGCCGCCTTTCACGATCGCCTGCATGCGCCGCCCGAGCTCGCGGGCGAGAAAGAAGCCGGAGCGCACGTTGGTGTTGACCATCCCGTCCCAGGTGTCCTCGGAGACTGCAAGGGGGGTGTCGGTCTCGCGGCGCGCGGGCGAGGCGGAATGGACGAACAATGTAACAGCGACAGCCTCCGGTGGCAGTGCCGCGCGCCAACCATCGCGGGTCGCGAGGTCGGCCGTCACCGCCTCGGCCGCACCGCCGGCGGCGACGATCTCCGCAACCGTGTCCGCATTGCGTCGCGCGTCGACGTCCACGCAACGCACCGCCGCGCCCTCGGCGGCCAACGCCAGCGCGATGGCGCGGCCGATGTTGGAGGCCGAGCCGGTGACCAGCGCGCGCTCGCCGGTGAAGAGGCCTAGAGGGATCATGTGCATCCTCTTGGAAAGTACCAGATTTCAAGTGCTCCCGGCGCTAGATATATCACGCGCGGCCGGCCGTGGCGCATGCCGGGTGGAAAACGGAGCCTGTTCGCGGCAAATCCAAATTTCTACCGACAACGGAAAATTGCGAGCGCAGCGCCGGCGGCTCGCGGATTGACGAGTTCGCGAAGCATTGATTGGTCTTTGGCCGGCTCGGCCGCTAGAAGCTGCGCTTGATCCGATCGGGGGCACCGTTCTCAAGTCACGCTTCAGATCGCGGAACTATGCAGTGGAAAGAACGTTTGGTGGCCAACCATTTCGAGGCCGGGCCAAATCCGCGTAGCCTATGTTGCGAATGGTCTGGGAAAATTCGATATGACCCAGCGCAAATTCTCGGTTGAACCTTTGTATGTGCAGGTCCGCAACCTGCTGGCGCAGCGCATCGCCGATGGGATTTGGCCGCCGGGGGGCATGCTGCCCAACGAGATCGAGCTGGCTCGCGAGCTGGGTGTGAGCTCCGGAACCGTGCGCAAGGCTCTCGACACCCTGGAGAGCGAACGACTGGTCGTCCGGCGCCAGGGGCGCGGCACCTCGGTGGTGGACCAGGCGTCGGGAGAGGTGGCGGCCCGCTTCTCCAACATCCGTGACAGGAGTGGCGCGAGAATCATCAGCGAGGCTGAGCTGATCGAGCAGACGGCGGCAACCGCCAACGAAGTCGAGCGGCAGCGGTTGGATCTCAAAGCGGACGACCCGATCGTGCGCACGGTGCGCCTTCGCCGCTACAAGGGCCGGCCCTTCATGCATGAGGCATCGGTCCTCGCCGTGGGCCGGTTTCGCGAAATGGGCGAGGACGAGCCAGGCAACTACCGGATCTCCGCCCTGGCGCAGCGACACGGTATCCATCTGGGGCGCGCCGTGGAGCATGTCACGGTCGCAAGTCCCGAAGCGGGCATTGCCAAACTGCTCGGGGTGACCCCGAGCACATGGCTCCTGAAGCTCGACCGCATCGTGCACACGTCGGGCGACGGACCGGTCGAATGGCGCGTCGGCCTGTGTGCGCTCGACGAGAACGTCGTCTATCTTGCCGAGATGACCTAGTGCTGTAACGCTTTCGGTTGCCACCAGGTTGTCATGGTCGGGCTTGCCTGCCCTCGGGCTTGTCCCGATTGGTGAGCCTGCCTACGGCTTCGTCCGCGCGCATTGGCCACTCCCCCGGGATTGCCGTCACGGGCCGCTGCCCTGATCACTTCTTGCGAAAGGCGTCGATGCTGACGACCTTGGGTGTCGCGGAGGGTGCGGGCTCGGGCTTGGCCGCCGGCAACTTGGCCGGTGTCTTGTCGCCGGAGGACCGTTCGGCGGTCTTGTCCGCGATGGACTTCTCGGAGGGGGCGCGACGAGGTGCGCGCGGCTTCTTGTCGGCGCGCGGTGCCGGGACCGCTGGGGATCTCGCGGGCTCCTCGGTTGGGGGGGCCGCCACGCTGTGCGGCGCCTCGCTCTCGGGGTCGCCGGCTCCTTCGTCGAACTGCAGCCCGTAGGGCACGCTCGGATCGAAGAACACCTTTATCGCCGAGAACGGCACGACGAGGCGCTCGGGAACGTTGTCGAAGGTCAGCTTGACCTCGAACTGGTCCTCGGAGACGGAGAGGTCCCAGAAGCGGTGCTGCAGGACGACCGTCATCTCCTCGGGGTATTTCTCCTTGAGCCGCTTGGACAGCAGCACTCCGGGAGCGTCCGTTTTGAAGGCGATGTAGAAGTGATGCTCGCCGGGCAGCCCGGACTTGGCGACGCGCGTAAGCACGGTGCGCACGATGCCGCGCATCGCGCCCTGGGCCAACGCCTCGTAGTCGATTTCCCGCTCCGCAGTCATGCCATAAAGAGACCACGGAGGCTCCCGTGGTGCAAGGAAAGTGGAGGGCTTCTGTTGCCCGGTGCCCTCCGAAACCGCGCCTGACGCTGCTAGGCGTCAGGGCTTCAAGTTCAGGCTTTTCGCGCCGCGTTACGCAGCGAGAGCAGCCTCAGCATAGTTGTCGTTGGCAACTATTCTGATTGACCCGATAACGGCGGTATCATGCCGAGCGAAAGCGCGCCCTTTACACCCTCGTCGATCCTAGTTCGCCCCCATCAGATGCCGCCGCGTCCGAACCGGTCGGCGGCATGTGGTGGAGGCGCCGGGTACTGCCCCCGGGTCCGATAGGCTTATTACGACGTCCATTTATCGCCATAGCCGGACGAATCCGGCCCCCCTAATATAGGGGCAAGCGCCGCCAATTGTAAGCTGCCTACGGCGAGCCCCAGGGAAGGTCCCAGGGAGGTCCCAGGGACGTCGCTGCGGCGTTCGCGGCGCGTTCCCGGTGCCGCGTGTGCAGACAAACCGGGAGAATTGCGCCTCGTGGCCCTCTCAGAGCAGCCTCCCGCCGGCTTGTTTCGCGGTCCCCCTGCCTACGTGCCCCGCACGCCCTGGTCGGCCGCCATGGCCGTCCTGGCGACCATCCTAATCGTTTCGGCGAGCGCCGTGGCCGCCGCCCTGCTGCTCGGCTCGTGGACGGTTGCAGATGCGCCCTCGGGGTCTTTGGGGCGCGGGCGCTGGGGCCTCGCCGGCGACGAAGCGACCGTGCTGCTGACGCTGGCGGTGTGGCAGGGCACGGTCGTGGTGCTGACCCTCATGGCGAGCGCCCTGTGGGGCGGCACGCCCCGCGACGTGCTGGCGCTCCGACCGGCCGGGTCGCGCAGGGTGTACCTGTTGGCCCTGCTCGCGATGGCGGCCCTGCAGGCGGGGGTTGCCGTGGTCCAGCACACCCTCGTGCCCGACGACCTGTTCGCGGACCTGCGCCCGATGGCGCGGATGCTAGGCGCGGACACATGGCCGCTGGCCCTGGTGGTGGTCGGCATCGGCGCGCCCCTGTCGGAGGAGCTGCTGTTCCGCGGCTTCCT
>DATFCC010000347.1:0-16845 GCA_035253505.1 Hyphomicrobiaceae bacterium | reverse complement strand
CGTCGGGTATCGCAGCGGCGGCATCGATCGCCGCCTGCATGTCGAGGCGCAATGCGAATGGCTCGCCGGCCGCGCGGCGCTGGCTCGTCTCGCCGGGATCGCGGCCCTTGTAGAGCCCGGGATAGAGCGGTGCCCCATCGGGATCGCTCGCATCTTCCGTCGCGGCAGCTTCGATTTCCGTGCGCGTTGCAAAGCACGGATAGAGCAGTCCCATGCGCTCGAGCCGGTCGGCCGCCGCGCGGTAGGCCGCGAAGCGCTGCGACTGCAGCACGACTGTCTCCTCCCACGCGATGCCGAGCCAGGCGAGATCCTCGCGTATCCCCTCCACGAACTGCGGTCGCGAGCGGGCGAGGTCGATGTCCTCGATGCGCAGCAGGAACCGGCCGCCGCAAGCCTGTGCGCGCTCGTATCCGATCAGCGCCGACAGCGCGTGGCCGAGATGGAGCTCACCGTTGGGGCTCGGGGCGAAGCGGAAGACCGGGCGTGTCACGCTCCTCGTCATGCATCGATTGAGGGTGAAAATCCGCGCTGACGAAAGCGCCAGGGTCGGCCCTCACTGCCCGGACGCTTTAGCTGCATCCGTCCCGGCCCGGGCGATAGCTACGCGCCACATGCTCGACAATGCGGTCATAGACGGCTCGCTCCGCCACCGGATAGAGCATCGCCCAGCTGTTGATCAGGCGTCCGCCGCAGGTGAAGGTCACGCGCTCGTAGAACATGACCCCGTCGCGTTCGCCGGACAGCACGAACCAGGTGTCGCGAACGGGAGCATAGTCGATCTCGGCGCCCGGATAGCTCTGCTGAAGCACGATGGCGCGATAGTCGCGCAGGCTGACGCGATCGGCGTTGGCGAGGGCACCGACCAGCAGGCGGGCGTTGCCGTCGCGCGAGACGAACACGCGGCCTTCCTGCTGTTCCGTTGCCGGCTGGGGCGTGAACACGGCGCCAGGATAGCTCAGCGAGAACCCGTACCGCTCATTGCGGTAGCTGGCAACGCGCCCTTCATTCTCCACGGCGTGCGCGGCTTCGATGAGAAGCGGCGCCACAAGCACGCCGGCCGTCAGCAGGAGGCAGGTGACTGTTTTGGCCATGACCGGTCCTCCATTGCCCGCGCCGCTCTTTCGCCATAACGAATGGGCGCGCCCCATTGGATCAGGGAGACGGCCCGGTGGCGAACACTAAAGCGCGAGCGCGCGGGCGAGGAAAGCCCGTGCACCGCATCATCGCGGCGGAGGCCGACGTGCTCGACGGCGTGCGCGCCCTGCGCCGCAAGTGCCCCATCATGCGGCGCGTGCACGATTTCGCCGGGCATCCGCCGCTGCGGCGGCGGCCGGCGGGATTCGAGGGGCTGGCGCGCGTGGTCGTCGGCCAGCAGGTGTCAGTGGCCAGCGCCACCGCCATCTGGGAGCGAACCGCCGCGCTTTGCTCACCGTTCGCTCCCGGCGCGATTCTGGCGCTGGCGGACGCCGAGCTCGCAGGCGCCGGCCTGTCGCGGGCCAAGATCCGCACATTGCGGGCGATCGCGGAGGCGTGCAGCAACGGTCTCGACCTCGCCGGCTTCGACAACCACTCGGAGGAGCAGGTCCACGATGCGCTGACCGCCATCACCGGCATCGGGCCTTGGACTGCCGACGTCTACATCCTGTTCTGCCTCGGCCGCGCCGACGGCTGGGCCGCCGGCGATCTCGCACTGCAGGTTGCCGCCCAGCATGCACTGGGGCTGGCCGACCGCCCCGACAAACAGCAGATGCTGCAGATCGCCGAGCGATGGCGACCTTGGCGCGGCGTCGCCGCCCGGCTTCTCTGGGCCTACTACGCCGCCCTGAAGAAGCAGCGCTCGGCTCTGCCGGTGTGAGACGCAGCGCGGCCTCTACGGGCGGCGGTCAGACCCCTTGCCTCGGCAGTGCGGTGGAACGAGAGGCGTGCGCAAGGGGGGGCTGACCCCTTCCTATCGCTTCCCTCGCTTTCGCTCGTGGTCGCGGCAGGCTAGGACTGGGCACATGCATCGACCCCTCAACGGACCGCGGATCGGGCCGCTCCGCGGCAAGGCTTCGGCCCTGGTAGTCCTGCTGCATGGCTACGGCGCCAACGGCGACGACCTCATCGCCCTGGCGGAAGGATGGCAGCCAACGCTGCCCGATGCGGCATTCGTCGCGCCCAACGCGCCGGAGGCCATTCCCGAGATGGCCGGGGGCCTGCAGTGGTTTGCTCTGACCTTGCGCGATCCAAGCGAGTATAGGCGCGGCGTGAGCGCGGCGCAGCCGGTGCTGGATCGCTTTCTCGACGTCGAGCTCGCCCGCCACCGCCTCACCGCCGACCGTCTCGTCCTGGTCGGCTTCAGCCAGGGCACCATGATGGCATTGCACGTCGGCCTGCGCCGCTCGGTCGCGCCGGCCGGCATCGTCGGCTACTCGGGCCTGCTGGCCGGCCCCGAGCACCTGGCCGAGATCGCGGCGCGGCCTCCGGTGCTCCTCATCCATGGCGAGGCCGACGATCTGATCCCGGCCGGTGCCCTGCATGCCGCGCGCGAGCCCCTGGCCGCAGCCGGCGTCCCTGTCGAGTGGCACATCCGGCCGCGCCTTGGCCACGGCATCGATCCCGAGGGGCAGTGGATGGGCGGGCACTTCATCGCCCGGGCGCTGCGAGCACGCGCTGCAGGCAAGTCGCCTTGAACCCACATCTCTTGCGGGCGCCAAGCGCTCGCCCCATTTATGTGCGCGCAATTGGGTGCCGGGACTTGGATGAACTGACATGCGTCGGCTGTTGAAGTGGGCCGCTCTCCTGCTCGTGCTGCTCTTTGTCTATGCGGCCTGGCCATTGCTCACGGCGCTGCAGATCCGCGAGGCGGTGATTGCGGGCGACACAGCCACGTTGAACCGCAAGGTCGAATGGGCGGAGGTGCGTCGGTCACTCAAGGACTCCCTTTCACCCGAGACCATCGCCCGGCTCGCCGCCGACCCGGATGCGCCCAAGCCGACGCTCTGGCAGCGCGTGAAGGCCGCCGTCGCGCCGAGCATGGCCGACAGCGTCATCGAGCGCTATGTGACGCCCGACAACCTGCCTGTCCTGCTCGGCTACCGCCAGGTCTACCGCGGCGCGGTGCGGCCGGCCCTCGGCCTCAAGGAGCCACCGACGGCGCTGGCCGGAACGTGGCTCGGCGGCACGTCCATTGACCAGTTCGCCAGCTTCTGGACGCGCATCCGCCGCGCGGTGTTCGTCTCGCCCGCGCGCCTCGTGTTGGAGGTCGAGGACAAATACCGCCCGGGCCGGACCTTCGTCGGCACGCTCGAGCTGAAGGGCTACGAGTGGAAGCTGACGAGCCTCAACGTCACCGGCGGCGGGCTGTAGATCTCAACAGGTCGCTGCGCAGCCCGAGATCAGCGCCCGGCCACGCGGCGGTGCGGCCTGGCGAACGCCTCCTCCAGGCGCATCACCTGGGCACCAACCGGATTGTCGGCGACAATTGGCGCATCGACGGCGACCTCGATGGCGCGATCGAGCTGGAAGATGCGGTCGCCCAATGCGTAGCTGGCATCGATCAGCTCGCGCAGCGAGGCAGGCAGCTCGCTGTAACCGCGCACGTGAGCGGTCCGGCCGGGCGTGCGCAGCTTCACGCGCTCGCGCTTGACGCGCGCTTCCTCCGCCGTGATCTCGCCCTCCTTCAGGGCACGGCGGATCATCAGCCAGGAAGCGAGCTCGAGCAACCGCGTGGTGAGGCGCATGCTCTCGGTCGCATAGAGGACGGCGACGGGGCCGCGCAGCGCACGTCCCTCCTTGCGCCCGGCGCCGTCGAGATAGGCAGCGGTGCGCTCGACGAGGCCCATGCCTTCCTTGAAGATCGCGTCGAACTGGTCGGATGCAGCAAAGCGTTCGCCGAAGGAGACGGTGGTGCCGATGCCGGGAGATGCGGGGGAGTCTTTGGGGATGCTCATGACGCCACTGACACGTTCGGTTGCGATCCGTCGCCGAGGTTGAGACAGCCACCTTGGCAGACGAGCGTTAAGAAGTCACTGCCACCCTGGCCAAATTGGGACAACGGTTGCACAGCCCCACCCGTGTGCACAACAAACAGCACGACGCGTGCCACGTAGGCGCGCCCCGAGCTGAAAAAAAAAGAGCCGCCTGGAGGCGGCTCAGGAGTTAACAGGGAGGCGTCAAACAGAGTGGACAGGAGCCACTCGATCCAGAGGTCTGGATGGCCCCAGTGTGCCCGCGATTGGATAACAAAGGGTAAAGGCCTGTCGCATTGCTGCCTGGCGAGGCTGCCCCAGGGTTCCGGCTACATCCCGGATGCGCCTGTCATCCCGGTGCTGCCGAAGAAGATTTGTGCGGATGTCGATGAATCGGCCGGGCGGCTGCAGCCGCTTTCCTGCGGCAGGCAGCGGCGCGCCGGCGGACAGAGCTGTGCAGCCGCTGCCAGCGCCGCCTCCGCCGATGTGAAATCGCCGAGCCAGATATGCTCGGCCTCACCGTAAGTGGCGGTGAGCCATCGCGAGCGCAGCGATCGCATGGAAGGGTCGCGCCTGCCCACATCCATCACCACGTAGTTGCGGATGCCATCGCGCGTCACCCGCACGAGTTGTGCGCGCGAGCCCCCGAAGCGGGCATGGAACAGCATGCAACGCTCCGTGCCCGCCGTTTCGACTTCGCCGGCTTCGCGGGCAAACGCGACGTCGCGGAGCGACGGGCGGGCTTCCGCCGGCGGCCGGCTCGCGGCGTGGGCCCACGTCAGGAGCATGAGCACGCCTGCCGCCAGACCGGCTGCGGTCCTCGACTTGCTGGCCATTGCCGCCATCGCTCAGCGCTTGAAGATCGCCGCGGCCGCCGCCTCGTGCGCCTTCTTGGTTGCGAGCTCCGTCTCGACGCGCTCGATCTCTTTGCGCAAAGCCGCAATGCGCGCCTCGAGCTCGCCGACAGAGAGCGACTCCAGGCTCTCGCCCAGCGTCACACCCTTGGTGGCCTTCGGTTTCAGATCGTCCCAGTCAATGCTCACGCGGCCTCCTTGAGGAGATGTGCGCCGAGTTTAACCCCTCGTCGCCGCCAGTTCCACGCGTCTCGCCACGACGTTGCGATGGCTTTCCAGGGGCGCCGCCTCTTGTCTGGAACCGCGCCCTCGGGCAAGTCTCGCTGGTGAGCAAGCGCCAACCGGTGGAGCAGAACCATGGCCAGCGTGCCGGAGACCATGACGGCAGTCGAGATCACGGCACCTGGCGGGCCGGATGTCCTCAAGCCCAAGACGCTGCCGACGCCGCGGCCGGGCGCGGGCCAGATCTTGGTCAAGGTCGTGGCTGCCGGCGTCAACCGGCCCGATATCGCCCAGCGCTCGGGCTCCTATCCGCCGCCGCCCGGGCACTCGCCGCTGCCGGGCCTCGAGGTCGCCGGCGAGGTGGCAGCCGTCGGCACCGGCGTGACGCGCTGGAAGTCGGGCGACAAGGTGTGCGCCCTCGTCAACGGCGGCGGCTATGCCGAGTACTGCCTCGCCGAGGAGCCCATCGCCCTGCCCATTCCCGCCGGGCTCGACATGGTGCACGCCGCCGCGGTGCCCGAGACCTTCTTCACGGTGTGGAACAACGTGTTCGAGCGTGGACGGCTGGTTGGCGGCGAGTGGTTCCTGGTGCACGGCGGTTCGAGCGGCATCGGCACCACGGCCATCCAACTCGCCAAGGCCTTCGGCGCCAAGGTGATCGCCACCGCGGGCTCGGCCGACAAGTGCAAGGCCTGCCTCGCGCTCGGTGCCGATCGGGCCGTCAACTACAAGACCGAGGACTTCGTCTCGGTCGCGCGCGAGGCGACCGGCGGCAAGGGTGTCGACGTGATCCTCGACATGGTGGCCGGCGACTACACGGAGCGCAACATCGTCGCCGCGGCGGAGGAGGGACGCATCGTGCAGATCGCCGTTCTGGGCGGCGCCGACGTCAAGATCAACATCGCCCGCGTGATGACGAAGCGCCTGACGCTGACCGGCTCCACGCTGCGACCGCGCACGCGCGAGGCCAAGGCCGGGTTCGCGCGCGCCCTCGAGAGCAAGGTGTGGCCGCTGCTGGCCGCGGGCAAGGTGAAGGTGGTGCTGGATTCGACCTTTCCCCTCGCCAAGGCCGCCGACGCCCACCGCCGCCTGGAGACGAGCGCCCACGTCGGCAAGGTGGTGTTGCTGGTGTAGGCGATCGACCTTGCAGGTCAGCGTCGGCATTCATCCGCCAACCCCGCGTGGCCTCCCTGCACTTCTTGCCTACGAGACGGAAGCTACCAGGCGAGTGCGGGCATAGCGGCGATGGGGCGCTGCGGCCTCGACTGGAACAGCTCGGTGAGCACGGCTGGCGATAATCCGTTGGGCAAATGCACCGCGCTGGCGATGAGCACCGAGCGCAATCCCGCGCGGTAGGCGCCCAGCAGGTCGGTGTCGAGCCCGTCACCGATGGCCAGGATACGATCCTTCGGCACGTGGCGGCCCGCCACCGCGTCGATGGCAGCGAAAGTGCGCTCGTAGATCGGCAGGTGCGGCTTGCCGGCGTAGGCCACGTCGCCGCCCTTGTTGGCATAGGCCGCCGCGAGCGCGCCCGCGCAATAGACGAGCTTGTTGCCGCGCTCGACCACGAGATCGGGGTTGGCGCAAATCATCGGCACGCCGCGGCCGACGAGGTCATCGAACAGCGCGGCATAGCTCTCCGGCGTCTCGCGCGTGTCGTCGTAGAGGCCCGAGCAGATGATGGCCTGCGCGTCCTCGGCCGGTGCCAGCGTGACGTCGAGGCCCGTGAACAGGCCTTTGTCGCGCTCAGGCCCGATGTGCAGCAGGCGCTGGCCGCGGCGCTCCTGGATCATCCCGCGCGTGGCATCGCCGGAGGTCACCCCGCCGTCATACGCGGCTTCATCTACGCCGAGGCCCGTCATGTGGCCGATGACGGCGCCGAACGGGCGCGGGGCATTGGAGAGCAGCATGACGATGCCGCCGGCGGCGCGGAACCGGCGGCAGGCCTCGCCTGCAGTCGCGAAGGCGTGCGCGCCGTTGTGCATCACGCCCCAGATGTCGACGATCCAGGCATCGCTGGCAGGGGCGAGGTCGGCGATGGAGGACAGGATGGGAATGGGTGCGGGCGCCATACGCCTGACCTATCCGAGATCGCACCCCAGAGGAAGCATCGTCCAGAACGGCGCCCAGGCGTGGGCCGCGGGCGCCGGCCCGCCTACGCCGCCGAGGAAGGCGCCACCACCTCGTCCTTGACGCGGCCGGGGCCGCCGAAGAGGCCGCCCTTGCCGAACACCACGCCGAAGCCGAGCACGCGCGCCAGCAGCCAGTCGTCCTCGATACGGCCGACGATGAGGCTCAGCCCGAAGTCCGACAGGTGGCGCGTGATATCCGCCGCCGGCACATGGCCGCCGCCCGGCGCCGGCAGGCCCTCGAGGAACACTTGCGCATCGAGCTCGACGAACACGAAGCCCATCTGGCTCAAGGCGGCGAAATCCATGTCGAGATCGGTCACCTCGCGCAGCCCGAAGCGGAACCCGACCGCCGTCAGGTCGGCCAGCGCACGAGCGTGGGCAGGCGTGAAGGCCCGGACCTCGCTCTGCGCGAACGACAGGACGAGGCCCATCCCGCCGGCACCGCGCGGACGGGCGGCAGCCAGCTCGAGGAACGCGCGATCGATGATCGAGTCGGTGGCGAGAGACGTCAGCACCGCGCCCTCGCGCCCGCGCTGGCCGAGGCGGCCGGCCACGCGCGCGGCGCGCAGCATCTTGGCGGCATCCAGGCGCGGCATCAGCCCGGCTTCCCGTGCGGCCGCCGTGTACTCGTCCTGCTCCATCGTCGTGCCGTCGGCCGCCAGCAGCCGCATGCTGACTTCGAAGTGGCGCGGACGGCCCTCGGTGAGGGCGTGGATCGGCTCGAGGAGAACCTCCATGCGCTCGGCGGCAACAGCCTCGGTGAGGCGGGCGAGCCTTGGGTTTACAGGGGGTGCGCCCGTGGCCTGCGCTGGGCTTACCCGCCTGGCATCCATCGACGGCCACCATTCCGCCCGGCGATCAGCTAGCGGCGGAGCGGCATCGGGCGCAGGCGTCGCAGGCGCCATCGACCTGCCGGCCGGCGCTTTCATCGTGCGCGCGGCAGTCCGCAGCGCAGCAATCGAGCGGTCGACATCGGCCTCGTTCGGGCCGGCGCTCTCCGGTGCCGGCTCGGCGCGTCCGTTGGCTGCTGCCGTGTTCAGCGCGTCGGCCAGCTTCTTGATGGACTCCTCCACGAAGTCGAGGCTGATCTCCGGCTGGGACGCATCGAGCGGGCTCGGCGGATGCGACGGGGCCGCGGGGGCCGGCTTCGCCTCCTTCGCGGGCGCACGTTGAAGCGGCACGCGCGGAGCGGCCGGCGGCAGCGATGGTTCGCGTGCGGGCCGGAAATCGAACAGCGACGGCCCACGCGACTGAGGCGGCGGATCCGTGGCCGGCGGCGTGTCGGGCGGCAGTGCCAGCTTCGCGCGTTGCGGGGCGCCAGGTGCCTTGGGTGCCGGGGGCTCGGCGAGTGGAGGTTCGGCAGGCGGCGGTTGGCGCGCCTTGCTCTCGGCCGGAATCTTCCGTCGCGTCAGCGGCGCGGCCGGCGGCGGAGCAGGGGCGGCCAGCGAGCGCCGTACGAGCAGGTGGAACAGGAGCAGTGCGGCGTAGATGCAAAGCGCCGTTGCCGAGCCGGCCCACAGCTCGAGCCCGACGCGCAACAGCATCCAGGCGCCGATCGCGCATGACACCACCGTCACCGCGAACACCACGAAGGCGTCCCCGTAGTTGGGATTGGCAGGCGGGATGTCGTCGGGGACGGCAATCTGCTGGGTCATCGGGCGCAAGCTCGCTTCGCTCGGGACTCGAATCGTTTGTGAGCGAGCTTTGCGGACAGCGGCGCCGGGAGCAACCCCGCGTCCCTCGGCTGTCACCAGTTTTTGGCGCCGCCGCCAGGAGTTATGGACGCGGACCTAAGCGCGGAAAGGCTGGGCTGCTATTTGCGGGCATGGCACAGCCAGGCTGCGCCATGCTGCGACGTGCGACCGGGGACTGCGGACAGCTAGGCCACCGCCCGCAGCACCTTGGCGACGACATCGCGGATCTCGGCAATATCGCGCTCGCTGGAGATCAGCGGCGGCGCGACGACCAGTGTATCGCCGGCGACGCGCACGTAGATGTTGAAATCGTGGTACATGCGCTCGGTCGCCTCGTAGCCGCGCAGGCCCGGCTTGCCCGCGATCGGTGCCAGGTCGATGCCGCTCAGCAGGCCGACGGTGCGAATGTCCTCGACGTTTGGCCCGCCCTTGAGACTCATCATCGCTTCCGCGAAGACGGGCTCGAGCTTCTGCGCGCGCTCGAACAGGCCCTCGTCCTTGTAGACGTCGAGCGTGGCGAGGCCCGCGGCCGCGGCGAGCGGATGGCCGGAATAGGTGTAGCCGTGGAACAGCTCCACCACATGCTCCGGGCCCGTCATGAAGGCGTCGTAGACCTGCTTGGACGTCATCACGCCGGCCATGGGCACGGCGGCGTTGGTGACGCCCTTGGCGAAGGTGATCATGTCGGGCTCGACGCCGTAGCGCTCCGAGGCGAAGCAGTGGCCGAGCCGCCCGAAGCCGGTGATCACCTCGTCGAAGATCAGCAGGATGCCGTGCTGAGCGGTGATCTCGCGCAGCTTCTTCAGGTAGCCCTTGGGCGGCGGCAGGATGCCCGTCGAGCCCGCCACCGGCTCGACGATGACCGCGGCGATGGTGGAGGCGTCATGCAGGTTGATGAGCCGCGTCAACTCGTCGGCCAGATGCGCTCCCCACTCGGGCTCTCCCTTGGAGAAAGCCTGCTTGGAGCGGTCGTAGGTCGTCTGCAGATGATCGACGCCCGTCAGCATGGTGCCGAACTGCTTGCGGTTGGCGACGATGCCGCCCACCGAGATGCCGCCGAAGCCGATGCCGTGGTAGCCGCGCTCGCGGCCGATCAGGCGGGTGCGGGCGCCTTCGCCACGGGCCTTGTGATAGGCAAGCGCGATCTTGAGCGCGGTGTCGACCGCCTCCGAGCCCGAGTTGGAAAAGAACGCGTAGTCGAGCGAGCCCGGAGCCAGCAGGGCGAGGCGCGAGGCCAGCTCGAACACCTTGGGATGGCCGTACTGGAATGCCGGCGAGTAGTCGAGCCGCGCGGCCATCTCCTGGATCGCCTTGACGATCGGCTCGCGACAGTGCCCGGCGTTCACGCAAAACAGGCCGGAGGTGGCATCGATGACCTTGGCGCCGTCCGGCTTGAAGTAGTGCATGCCCTTGGCGCCCGCGAACAGCCTGGGGCGCTTCTTGAAGGCGCGGTTGGGAGTGAACGGGACCCAGTAGGGCTCGAG
Source organism: Hyphomicrobiaceae bacterium (assembly GCA_035253505.1). Classification (GTDB taxonomy): domain Bacteria; phylum Pseudomonadota; class Alphaproteobacteria; order Rhizobiales; family Hyphomicrobiaceae; genus AWTP1-13. The sequence goes on along the minus strand of DATFCC010000347.1, from coordinate 6,509 downwards.
CTCATTGGGCTTCACGTCGAGCGGCGCCATGACGATCTCCGCAGGGGGCTTGGGGGTTGTATCTTGAGGATTCTAGCAGGGCAGGACCTTGCCTCCAAGGGTTCGGGACCGAAGCGATGCCCGGGCTCCACGGGCGCGACCCCCCGCGCCGCTCCGTTCGTCGGGACCCCAGGTAGCGGCGGACGGTTTTCGGTGGAGCGCGGGAATACGAGGCGCCGCAACCCGTTAGCACTTTGGTTCTGGCGCAGGCCTCTGAACGGCCACACACATGCCGGGTTCCGGCGCGGATTCAGGCGCACGGCGACCCGAATCGAGGCCCCATTTAGCGCTTGTTAGCCGAATCGGCCGCAAAGCTCAGTTGAGCAGCGCGCACCCGAGCCGGCCGCGTCCAGGAGGAACCACGTATGTTGATGAGTTCGATCGAGGGCGTCCGTTCCGCCCCCGCGTATCCTGAGCTGGCGGGAAAGCGTGTCCTCATTACCGGCCTGTCCTCGAAGTGCGGCGTGGATTTCGCGCGCGCGTTCGCCGAGCACAAGGCGCGCCTGATCCTGCAGTTCGACGAGATGAGCGACGAGACCCAGGCGATCGCCGAGATCGCCGCCCCGGCCGCTCTCGACATGCAGGTGTTCGGTCCGATCCCTGCCGAGACGCAGGGCGTGGCCGAGTTCGCGCGCAACGTAATGAAGGCATTCGGCGGCGTCGATGCCGTCGTCAATCTGGTTGCGCTGGCGCCGGCCGAGGTCGGCACGGCGGCGAGCCTGGATGAGATCGAGCGCCGCGTGGCCGCGCGCCTCCTGCTGCCGTGCCTGCTGGCCAAGATCGCGGCCAACCGCATGGCGCTCAGCTATATCGAAGGGTTGATCCTCAACGTCGCCATGCTGGCGCCTCCCATCTCGGGACCGGCTCAGGCGTTCGCCTGCGTGACGAAGGCGGTGCTCACCGCCATGACGCGGGCTCAGGCCCAGGAATGGGAGGACAAGGCGATCCGCTTCAACGCGATCGCTCCCCAGACGGCCGACCCCCGCGCGCAGTCGAGCCTCGCAGGAGAGCCGGAAATCGCCGAGCTCGCCCTGTACCTCGCTTCCGGCCGCGGCCAGGCGTTCTCGGGCCATGTGTTCGAGGCGGAGCCCGCTTAGAGGGGTTCTGGCTCCGGATGCGGAACGGCGAGCCGCAGGGCGGTTGCCGAACCGATCTTCTAGCGGCTGACGTGCGCCGACTGTGCGTTCCCGGAGAACCACCACCGCCAGGCCAGGAACGCCAGCACCAGACCCGCGCCGACCAGGTCCGCAAGGGTGCTTGGGTAGAAGAGCGCGGCCGCGGCCACGTACAGGTAGACGCGGCCGGGCCAACCCAACGGTCCCAGCAGATAACCGATCGAGCCGCCGGAGATGGCAACGATTGCCGCCCAACTGATCGCCACGTGGTAGGCGATGCCGGCAGCCGTTCCCTGCAGCATCAGCTCCGGCCGATAAACCATCATGAACGGAATGAAGAATACGGCACCGGCGATGCGCAGCGCCTGTCCTGCCACCTGCCAGAAGTTCTCGCCGACGATCGTGGCCGCCGCATAGACCGACGCGCAGACCGGCGGCGTGATGGCGGACAGGATGGCGAAGTAGAAGATGAAAAGATGGGCCGTGAGCGGGGCCAGGCCGAGCTTGACCAGCGCGGGCGCCGCAACGGACGCGGTCAGCAGGTATGAGGCGGTTGTGGGAACGTCCATGCCCAGCATGATGCACAGCAGCGCTGAGATCAGCAGCACGCCCACGAGGTAGTCTCCGCCGAACCCCAGCAGGAGCTGGGAGAACTTGACGCCGAGGCCGGAGGCCGACAACACGGTCACCAGCATCGATGCGGCGGCCAGCAATACCGCGATGACAATGACGCCTTTGCCGCCGTCGATGAGCCCCGCCCAGATCTTCCGGCCCAGCTCAAGGCATTCGCTGCCGATGTCGCGCGTGCGGCCCTGCTGCACGCACGCCACCAGCCGGCACGCCAGGGCGAGCGCCAGCATCACCAGGGTCGCCGCCCCGCCTGCCAGGGTCGGCGTGTAGCCGGAGAACAGCATCCAGGCGAGCAGGAACAGCGGTCCGAACGCGGGCAGCGCCTCCATCGACAGGAACAGGTCGCGAGCGCGCGGGACGTCCTCGCGCCGCATCGGGTTCAGCGCGTTGGCCCGCGCGTAGCAGTCGATGCTGAAGTAGATGGCGCTGAAATAGAGGATCGCGGGAATGGCTGCAGCCAGGGCGACCGAGGCGTAGGAGATGTTGAGCAGCTCGGCCATTATAAATGCGCCGGCGCCCATCACCGGGGGCATGATCTGCCCGCCGGCGGACGCGCTGGCCTCGATGCCGGCCGCGAAATCCCGACGGTAGCCGGCACGGATCATGGTCGGAATGGTGATGGTGCCGACGGACATGACGTTGGCCACCGCCGACCCTGAGATGGTGCCGAACAGGGCCGAGGTGACGACCGCAACCTTTGCCGGGCCGCCGAATGTCCGCCCCGCAACGAACGTTGCCGCGCGCATGAAGACGTTGCCTGCGCCGACCGCCATGAGCAGCGATCCGAAGATGACGTAGATGGCGACGACCCTCGTCCCGATATCGGCCATCATGCCGAACAGGCCCTGGGTTGAGGCGTAGAGGGTCATGGCCGCCGTCTCGGCCGACACGCGCGGCGGCTGCCAGTTGCCGCTGATGAAGTAATGACCGAACAGGTAGAACGCGAGGGAGGCGACAGCCATGGCCGGCAGCGACCAGCCGATGGTGCGCCGGGCGGCTTCCAGCGAGGCCACGATCATGAGGACGCACATGATCATGTCGAGCAGCGTCAGATCGCTCATGATGTCCATGAAGCGATCGGCATGCAGCGTCACGTGCAGGCCGCTGTAGATGGCGATGATCGCCAGCATCGCATCGCGCGCGGCCGCCGGTCGGGATCGCGCCCACAGGTCTGCAGCCGAGCCGAGGAAGATGAGGCCGACGCCGCCGCCGAGAAACAACGAGCGCTGCGTCAGCGGCTCATAGGTGCCGAACAGGGACGTGAAGAGGTGGAACAGCGCGTAGGCGACGATGCTACCCTCGATCGCCCTTCTGATCATGCCAATCCGGCTCGGCGCGCCGGCGTCGACGGTTGCCTCGGCGTTCATTCGCGTTGATGTCCTTGGTATTCAGCCGGCCATCGGCGGATTGCAGGTCACTGAACCGATAGCCAGTACTTCTTGGCGCCGGGGTGCAGCTTGAGCCCGAGGGTTTCGGTCTTGAGGGCCTGCTCCTTGAAGTTCATGTCCTTGAGGTGCGGGAACACGTCGACCAGAAACTGACGGTTCTCGTTGATGGCCTTGGCGATGGAGAATGCGGTCGCGTCATCCATGGTGCTGACCCGAGCGGAGTAGGTGCCGAGCACGACGGGGGTTGTCACGGCGGCCTGACCTGGGATCGTGTTGGCCGGGATTTCCGCGAAATCGACGCCCTTGATCTTGGCAAGGATCGCCGCCTGCTGCTCCTTGTCGAAGGTCAGGTAGCGCATCTGCGTCGACACCATCAGCTCGCGCAACGTGGCGTCGAGGCCCGATCCGACGCCGTACTTCGAGTAACCGACGAGCTGCCTGTTCTGCGTGCCTTCCACGGCGTCCTGGATCGAGCCCGGAGACCACTGCGGCTCGATCCCCATGAGCTGGAACATCTGCCGCGTCAGCAACTCGGCGCCGCTTCCGCGGATGCCGGCACTGAACTTCTTGCCCTGCAGGTCCTTCAGGGTCGCAACGCCGGCATCGGCGCGGACCACGAGCTGCAGTGTCACGATGTCGTGCACGTAGAGCACGGCGAGGTCGTCGACGGCCTTGCCCTGAAAGGGACCGGTGCCCCCCAGGGCCTGGATGCTGGTGTCGGCCATGACGAGGCCGAAGTCGATCTCGCCCTTGGTCAGCCGCCGCACATTGTCGACGCTGGCGCCGGTCTCGATCATCGACACGTTCGTGTTCGGCAGCTCCTTCTTGATGGCCTTCGACATGGCCACAGCCAGCGCATAGTTGCTGGACGTCGCGTTGGTCGATCCGAAGGTGATCGTGCTCTTCTGAGCCGCGGCAGGCAGCGCAAAGGCATGCGCTAGCAGGACTGCTGCCCACAATCGGCGGCTGATGGACGCAAGCCCCATCCACTCCTCCCAATTCGTGATCTTCCAACCTGTGGAGAGACCATATCTACGCCCACGGCGATCCGTCCAGGACGTCTCGGCTCGGGCATAGGGGTCAAGCGATCCGTGCAGGCCTTGGACGGATCGAGCAGGTGCCCCCGCTCGTTGTCGGGGGCCGCTGCTCGCTACGAGCCTCCGCTTGCTCGCGCACGGATCTCGGAGGAGGAGGTGTCGAGACGGAAGCGATGCTCGGGAATTTCGGTGAAGAGATCGGCATAGCGTCGCGGCACGGGGATGTCCTTCAGCGCGCGCACCCGTCCCCCCGCATCGCTGCGTGCAGCCACCAGGAAGCTGCCCCCGGAACTGGCGATCTCATCGAGCGCGAGAAGCATGCGATCCTCATCGTCGCCGTAGTACTTCGGCACGAACAGCCGCTCTGCCGTGTCCGCCCCGATCACGAACGTCGTTTTCGGAAACAGGCGCGACTTCTCGACGAAGGTCGGAGCCCTGGTGAGCTCGACCGGCGACTTCCACGCGAATTGCGCGACCCGTTGCCTGACCGTGTTGCCTGCCAGCGGCGGCTTGTCGACATTGGTGACGGAGATCTCGAACGCCAGGGGCTGCTGCTTGAGCTCTTCGGCGACCTGCGCCAGCAGCACATGCCCCGCGTGTACCGGGTTGAAGGAACCCGGTAGCAGCACGAGAGGTGGCGGCGCCGACAGCATGATCTGGCCGTCGGGCTGGGCCGTCACGCGATTGATCTTTCCGGCCAGGAGCTGGTCGACGGCGTCGGCGGTCGCAACCGCGCTCTCCGTGAAATGCTCGTCCGCATCGAGCAGGCTGCCGGGCGACGGTGCGGCGATCCCGCATGCGCGGGCCAGCCACAGGACGATCGCACGCGCGACGAGGTCCTCTTCCGCGGCGCGATCGCGCCGGCCTTTTCCCATCACGCCCGTGCAGTGCACGACCCCGGTGGAGCCGGCGCACGCGATGTGAAAACGATGCTCGCCGCGCCGGGGGCGATCGCTGACCAGTGCCGCGGTCGCGCCGAGCCCCACCAGGTCGGCGTCCGCCGGCACCAGCTTGGCAGCGCGCACACGGGCGGCTCCCGCCATCGCGATGGCGGTGTCGGCGCTGCATGCCTGCGCCGGCGCGGCACCGAGAAACGTCGCAAGCGCCAGTGCGTCATAGGGAACCTGCGCCTCGACCAGCAGCCGGGAGCCGCCGGGAACGCGGAGCAATTCACCGACCGCTCCGCTGCCGCCGCCGGTGATGGCGAGAGCAGCCTTGCGGCCGGAGGCGTGCAATGCGGAGATCAGGTGTTGCCACGCAGCGTCCGAAAGGCTCATGGCGCGTGTGTGGTCCAGGGCTGAAGAGCGCCGGCAGATGGTGAAAGACCGTCGGGCCTGTGTCAACCAAGCCCCGCACGCCAGCCGGCTGAGTACGCGTGCCGACGTTGAGCCTCGAGGCGGCTAGCCGGCGGCCCGGCGCGTGCCCTTGACCGCGTGCGCGCGCGCAACCAGGGTCACGCGCCCATCGGCATCGGCGGAGAGCCGCGTGCGTACCCGTGCCTTGAGGTCTCGAAGCTCCTCTGGTGGCATTGCCGCGATCGTCGGCGCCATCGAAGGGGATTTGGAATTGATGTGCCAGAACTCGTCGAAGGCCGCGTACGTCCGCCGCACCGTGATATCCCTTGCTTCGACGCCCTCGAGACCCGCACCCTTCCACAAGTCCTGCAGAGCCTCGATCTTGGACGCTTCCATTCGCGGCGGGCGGGGCGGCGCAAGGCCCATCGCACGCATTTCGATGAGGATGGGATCCAGGGGAAAGCCGCCACCCAGCATGTCCCACATGTAGGTCGCCACCGTGCCGCCCGGTTTGACCACGCGCACCATTTCCTCGACGCCCTTGGCCGGATCGGGGACGAAGACCAGCACCAATGCCATGACAGCGGCGTCGAATCTTCCGGCAGGAAAGGGAAGCGCCATTGCGTCACCCTTGCCGAACTGTGCCAGGCGAGCACCCGGCCTTTCGCGCGCATAAGAAAGCTGCCCGTCCGATGGATCGATGCCCTGCACCTCGGCCGGCGCACATCGATCGATGAGCAGCTCCGTGAAGGCGCCGTTGCCGCAGCCGACATCGATCCAGCGCAGGCCCGATGGCGGAGCGAGCCAGTCCAGGAAAACGTTGCCGGCGAGCCGGCTCCACTTGCCCATCATCTGCTCGTAGGCGTCGCCGTCGTCGAAGCGAATAACCTGTTCCGCCATCACTTACCTCGTTTCCGTCATCGCCAACGACCGCGCCGATGACATCGACGCCGGCGCCGTCACGAGCCGTAGGGATACTCGACGAACTCGACGATGAGGCCCTCC